>JAICHI010000165.1 GCA_025922735.1 Nitrososphaeraceae archaeon
ATCAAATAATAACGGATAGTATGAATGTACTCTAAGACCTAATTAAAGACTACTTCCAGTTAAATGGATTGGTTGTATAGGTAAGGCCTACAAATAATCTGTCATCTTTGCATTTGCTGTTTCTTTTATCAGCTGTGATAATCTTTTCTTTTCTTGGGACGGCGGCCTAATATCAGTTATCATTTGTAAAAATTCCAATTCTCGTTCTGTCATGCCCAGATTCTCAAAATAGAGCTGATTGAAGATGATTTTTTGAAATATGTGCTCTAGTGCAACAAGACGACTATAGGCTTTATTGCCAGTATTACTGCCCTCAAGTGCCTTGGCCAGGATAGTCTTTTTAAGGTTGAGAACTCCGCAAGAGACAAGACGATCAAATCTTGAAACTACTTCGAAGTGGTCATCAATGCCCGTATAGCATATCAGAGTAGTTGGCAAGAATTTGCCAAGGCCGCGGGCCACTTTTGAATGGTTCTTGTCAAGCACCAATATAGACAACCCAAAGGCCAATATTGCGTCTATTATCTGCTTTGGCAGGCGCTCATCTAATACGTCATCATCTGACTTGACTTCAACAGGATAAAATCGGATGCAGTCTATTCTACATTTTTCTTGCCGAGCAAAGTGTTTAAGCAGTTGTGTTCTTACAAGGATGTTGTCGTAGTGACCATAGTCATGTCTGTCAGGTTCCTTTGTCACTGTTGCGATCAAAAGGTCAAAGCTGCGGCAGTGCGCCTCTTGAACTATCCTTATTTCAGACGTTGGTATAAGATCATTGTTCTTGACATGATTTGATCTAAGCGAGCTACAAAATAGCGATTTGAGCTCTCTCTCGTTCATTGCATACTTTTTTGCAGCTTGCATTAATGTATTTTGTCCTACTTGCTTTTGCAGGCCTTTTTCATAGACTGTGCAAAGTTCTGGAGATCCTGGAGCATATTATTCCCTGACGAATCCGATATTTTGTTGATGACGGCACTACCTACAATAACTGCTTCTGCGCCAGCTGCTATCATAGATTTAGCGTGCGCGGGCCTGCTTATTCCAAAGCCCACTGCCACAGGGACTTTTGCTCCAGCAACCTGCTTAACTGCGCTGATCGTGTCTAGAGTGTATTTCTGAAAAGATTTGCGGGCACCAGTTATGCCATAAACTGATACGACGTATAGGAAGCCGGAAGTACTGGCTACAATTTTGTGCAGCCTTGCGTCTGCCGTATTTGGCGATACAAGGAATACAGTAGCAAGGTTAAGCTTTGAAGCCGTTAACAAATATGTGTCTGCCTCCTCGACCGGCATGTCAGGCAATATAAATCCGTCTAATCCACATTGCTTGGATTGAGACATGAATTTTTCCATGCCTGCGCGGACAAGGATGTTCGAGTAGGTCATTGCAAGCAACGGAAGATTTGGGTGCCGCTTTCTGACACTTCTTACTAGATGGAGAGCCTTTTCGGGTGTCATGCCTTTCCTCAGTGCAGTGTTTGATGCTGCTTGTATGGTAGGGCCGTCTGCTATCGGGTCTGAAAAGGGTATGCCTACTTCAATAATGTCGGCGCCTCCCTTCACCAAGGCGTTGATTACCTGCTTCGACGTTCCGGTGTCTGGGTATCCCGCAACTACATAGCAAATAAGAGCCCTTTCGCCCTTTTTTGCCAGCTCAGAGAATTTTTTGGTGATTCTATTTTGCATGCTTCGTCTTTTTCTTTCTACTGTTCTTATTCTTGTTGAGGTAATCTCGAACTATTTCTACATCTTTGTCTCCTCGCCCAGAGAGTGTGACTACTATGATGTCGTCCTTTTTCATTACCTCCGCAAGCTTCATTGCGTATGAAATTGCATGTGACGGCTCCAGAGCAGGGATTATCCCTTCAGATCTTGACAATGCAAGGAATCCTTCTATAGCCTCTTGGTCAGTGCACGTAGCGTATCTTGCGCGTTTGAGCTCTTTGAGCATTGCATGCTCTGGGCCAACACCCGGATAATCAAGTCCAGCAGATATACTGTGGGTTTCAATGACTTGTCCACAGTCATCCTGTAATAGACGGGTGAACATGCCGTGCAAGATGCCTTCCGAGCCAGCGGCAAGACTAGCTGAGTGCTTGCCTGACTTGATTCCTTTGCCTCCTGCTTCTACGCCATATAGCACCACATCACTATTGTCAAGGAATGGATAGAATGAGCCTATTGCATTGCTTCCTCCACCAACACAAGCAACTACAGCGTTGGGCATAGTTCCTTCGATTTCTAAAGTCTGCTGTTTTATTTCTTTTCCGATCACACTTTGAAAGTCCCTCACCATCATCGGGTAGGGATGAGGACCTACCACCGAACCAATAAGATAGTACGTCGTTTTTACGTTGGCTATCCAATCACGGATTGCCTCATTTATTGCATCTTTTAGTGTCTTGCTGCCGGACTCGACAGGATAAACCTTTGCTCCCAAAAGTTCCATCCTAAAGACATTCAGCTTTTGTCGCTCGTAGTCCTTAGCTCCCATAAATATTTCCGCAGAGAGACCAAGCACTGCGCACGCTATGGCTGTGCCAACACCATGTTGGCCAGCACCAGTTTCTGCAATTATCCTTTTTTTACCCATCTTTCTTGCTAAGAGCGCCTGCCCAAGAGTGTTGTTGGTTTTGTGGGCCCCGCCATGTAAAAGATCTTCGCGCTTTAAGTATATCTTGGCGCCGTCTACGTGTTTTGTTAGGTTCTTCGCAAAGTAAAGTGGTGTAGGCCTGCCAGCATATTCAGTGAGGTAATAAGAAAGTTCTTTCCGAAAGTCAGGCTCGTTCTTGTATTTTTCGTAGGCGGATTCTAGCTCCTCAACTGCTGGAGCTAACGTTTCGGGTATATATTTACCGCCATACTTTCCAAATTTGCCACTTATGGGATAGCTTCCTAACAAAGATGAATCATGTGTGTTCAAGGTGCTATTTTAAGGGATATCTAGTTCGATATCAGTTCTAAAACGCATAATACAATTCTGAGATCTTGGCACCAATATCGGCTGTTTGCATTATACTTGTTCCCACCAAAAAGGCGTCTGCCCCTGCAGTCTTCAAGTATTGTATGTCTTTTGGACTGCAGATACCGCTCTCGCTTATTATCACACTCTTGCCCTTGTTATACATTTTCAGCAACTTCTCGGTGTTTGTAATGTCTACCTGCAAGGTGTCAAGGTTGCGGTTGTTGATGCCGACTAGATCGTTTTTTGCTTTAAGCACTTCTCCAAACTCTTGTTCGGTATGAACCTCAACTAGCACCTCAAGGCCTCTATTTTTTGCATATTCTAAAAGTTTCTCCATACTGTCTTCGGCTAAGTTACGGTCAAAAATGGATTTGATAAGCAGCACACAATCTGCACCGACCTTCTTACCTGCATCTATCTGAACTGTGCTGACAGTGATGTCTTTCATCAGTAGTGGAATCCTTGGCTGTCCTTTTCTAATGGTCGCCAAATATTCAATTGAGCCATCGAACAATGAAGGCTGTGTCAGCACCGATATCCCGATTGCTCCCGAGTCTACCATTGTCATTGCAATCTCTGCCGGCTCTGTCTTATTCCTTATCCTCCCTTGAGAAGGAGAAGAGAACTTTATCTCGGTAATTAGGGGAGCGTGAACGCATAAGGTAATCGCTTCTCTAAGGCTTATAGTATCATGGGTGAATGATTGCTTTGTTTCGTAGACACCCCGATCTATAGCCTTGTAAGAGTTATCGACTAGACGCTTTAAGCTAAAGTCAGTCCTGGCAAATCCAGTCATATGTGTACTTCCATCACAACGCTTCTAAGAACATTTAGAGGCAGTTGCGATCCTAATGCGCATGTGGTGGAGGTGCACTACCTTTAGACAACGCTTCATTGAATGTGCCAGCGGCCTTTTCATGAAACTCTAGATTTGCCTGGTCGACCTTGATCGCCTGTGGCGGGCACACTGACACGCAAGCCATGCACC
>JAICHI010000166.1 GCA_025922735.1 Nitrososphaeraceae archaeon
CATAGAGTCTCAATTTTGAAGGTTTTTCTCACGGAACCCACTGGGCCCACTCCATTATCAGTTCTCTTAGAATGGTTCTAAGCATAATTATACAGATATAGTAGCTTTAAACTTTTAGATAGATTCTTTTGTGAGCGGCCCCTGGAGGCCAGGGGGACCGAGAGAAAACCTTTAGAATCCAGCTTATCACCAGTTAATTCCCCAATACCTTTTGTCATGATATCATATCAACATGAATGAATCGTCAAGTGTGCCTGCAAGTCTACTTCAAAGTCATCTGAAAAGATAAGGGCTTGAAAAAAACCTAGTCTTTTTTTTACCCCCCTTAGGTACAGATGCGTCCTGCTAACTCTGCTCTCTTGCTAGCTCTGCTTCATAAAGCTCAGCAAGTGCCAACACTTCACAGTCATTCAACGTGTCTGCAAATAGCTGCACTCCAAACGGCAAGACATCCCCCTCGTTTATGCTACGGAATCCTGCAGGGAGAGCGACCGCTGTCGTTTGTAACAAGTTGGCAAAATTCGTGTAGGTTCCTAGATTCGTGTTCAGTTGAGTGTTTGCTGCGGCTTTATCAGTAAGTTGCGCATCGGTTGCATTTGGTCCAAGATCTAGGTCATAGCCAGCCCTTACTTCGTCCAGTCTGTAAATGGTCGGAGTAGTGGGTAGAAGCATGAAATCAAACCGCTTCCAATCCTTGCTGATCACCTGCTGTTTGATCAAGTTGATTTGCCATTCATCAGCGTACGCCCTAGTCGCCTTATTGTGGAAAGCGTTCTTGAGAATAAGATACGTGGTCGGATCAATCAACTGATCTGTATCTGGATTCATTGTGATGGGGGCACCAGTGGGCCTATTGTCAAGCGCATAATTACCGTATGTTAGAAAACGTTGCGCAACCGATGCGCCGCCGTATAGAAGTCTTGCAACATCTTCCCACGGTTTATAATCAAACAGAACCGGTTCTCCCCCGATCCTTACCAAGCGCTCCACAGCTGCAAAGTATTGTTCCCTAGCTCCGGTATCGTTCGCCCACAGGTCGTTCAATCTGTCATCCATGAATAGTCCTAGATTAGGATCGGCAAGCTCTCTTGGAACACCGAATTTGAACTTTGCTGGAGCCTCTTTCCCCGTGCACTTCAGAGTATCGGCTTCCGGTCTAGAGTATGGATCTGTGCCATCGTATTGTTTGATTTGTTCTGCGACATACCGTGCATCACTAACGTTCAGGCTAAAAATCGTGTTTGTATCAACCGATCTTACGGCGGGAAAAGTGAGGTGATTACTAAGCAGTCCGGGTGTGGGCTTGTATCCGACCAAGTCATTAAACCCTGCCGGCACACGACCTGAACCGGCTGTATCTGTTCCGTAGGAGAAACTTGCCCAGCCGAGAGCAACTGCGGCGGCAGACCCAGAGCTGGATCCCCCAGTAATATAGTCATCGTTACGAACATTACGTACGGGACCATATGAGGAACGGGTTCCAACTAATCCTGTGGCGAACTGATCCAAGTTCGCCTTCCCTATCAAGATTGCTCCTTGATCTAAGGCGAGTTGAACGATCAACGCGGTGGAATTCGCCACTGGCCCCACTGCTGGCGCATTCGCTATGGGCTCCGGATGACAGTCTGTTTCTGGATCAGGTGCCACATCGAATCTCAGCAGTGAAGGATCTTTAAATTCCAGTGTCTCTGGAGTCGGAGAACCTGGCAACCCTGAAACCGGCGGATAATCGCAATTCGGGAAGCTTGTCCAATTCGCACTGCCCACCGTGGTTTCCATGCCCTCAACGTCTACAATATCTTTCACAACAAAAGGAATACCCCATAATGGATATTCATTGGTAAAATCTATTCCGGGAGATAGGCTAGCTCGCAACTCTTTGAGCTCGGCTATCCTCTCAAGCGAGGCATCTCTAGAAACTCTAGAAATTAGGATCGGGTTCTCATCGGTGCCATCGTTGAGCTCAATTCGGTCATAGATGTCGTTGATCAGATCTACTGGATCAAGCGTATTATTCTTGTATTTTTGCAGTAGGGACTGGATTCCCATCTCTTCATATGTTGCAATGCGCTGCCCATTCATGTAAGTGCCAGGGTCGTCAATGGCAGTGTCGATAGTAGCTGTGGCATATGTTTGGAGTCCACCTAAAATCGAAGACAGCATTAGTACAATTGTAGAAAAAACGGCCGCAAGAACTATATACATTCTTCGATTAGAATTCGTCCTTCTACTCGACAAGGGCTTACATAAACTCGAGAAGTATTTAACTTAAAGAGTAAGAATACCCCTGATCGGGTTATTATCATAAAAGGATGTGTTGCAGGATATTATCGGAGGTCGTAGGTTTTTTGAAGAGCGACACAACATTCTTTCTGTTAAGGTTGAGCTGCAAGCTTTCAATTGTCCTGTATCTTTGCGTGTCCGCTGTGCAATCTTCTTCTTTGAGTTTTCTTGAATTAACAAAATCTCTGATTCTATTTTTTTCAGCACTGCCATAGCCCATAATTTCAAGCGCATTTTATCCTAACAAAAGAGACCACCTTCAAATCATCCGCATTTTTGGTTGATGCCTTTGCCAACCATGATGATAAAAGAACCTTTATTTCCAGTCATGATTGCATATGCAGTCTGTCTGTTGTTCTTGAAAACGCCAATTGACCAGCTTTACAGATGAGCAGGGTTTAATAGCCTATCTTACCGCTAATACTATAGGTTCTATTTTGTCCGCAATTGAACATAGGTTAAGTGTGAAACAACGTGAGGATGTAGAGGCCCACCTTGCCAATTATAACATCCCGTTTCAGATTTTACAGATGGTAGCAGAACAATGTGAATGCGCCATCGAGACCCGCAGTACCGAAAAAGAACTGGCAAGAAAACCCAAGCTGTCCTTGTTATTTGCAAGATTAAACGACAGGGCAATTATCCTGCTACAGCAGATATTTCTTGACTGTCATGAGTCCCTTTCAACTTTCAGATTCACAGTATTTCTCTCCTCGAGGTACAGCGCAATGATGCACAAATTTGTGATTGACGGAAAAATCAGCGGCAAATCCAACTCTGAATATACTTTCGATGTCTGCATCTATAGTCGCCGTACCGGTGATCTGATAGCAGTTGGGATGCAAAACAAAAACACAAAACAGCAGGGATCGGATAGCAAGTCCTTGTCAAGATTCTTGGGAATAATTGATGATGTTAGCAGTGCATATCCACAGCTTCAGGGCGCGTACTATTCGTCTTCATATGGGTACCAACCTTTGTCTCTTGCAGGAAAAAAGGCCATTAGGAGAGAGAATGCAGGGCAAGAAGTGGAAATCAAATTCTTTGAATTCAAAGATAAAATATACATCGAAGTCGCTTTCTAACCCACAAATCGCCTTATGCAATAAGTACTAATGTAAGTATGATACATACAGAATGATGATTCTTGGAAAAATGTGCCATATGCCACCAGTTAGTACACCCTAATTTTGCAGGTCACCACAAGTGCAACTATGCAAATTGCCCTATCTGCAAAGAAGCGATCACAAATTCAGAATACTGGAACCACATAAGGTCCCACCCTGGACACGAAAACGATGTTCCTTTGAGGAAAAATGTTGATGACCTCCGCAAGAATATGCATCAACGAACCCTCAAATAGCAAATTAGATTTTCTCATTACAACATGGTTGCCAAAATCCATCTCACAAGCTCTGCAATGCCCTGGTTTGAGGATGCAAGTGATGTCCCGCATTTCCTCTATTGTGCCGCTCTCTGCACCAATATCGCAGTTCAAAAAGACAAAAGCTGTTGACATGATCACCATATGTGCCTCTTGGGCCAATACTTGTAGAAAAGTGTGATACTTGTTCTGTCTAAATAGCCATGTCTAAATAACCAATGGAATGTAGGATTGAGCACTCTACCTGTATATATTCCACTACCCCCACCCCAAACAAATGCAATCTATAAC
>JAICHI010000167.1 GCA_025922735.1 Nitrososphaeraceae archaeon
AGGGCTGGGCTATTTCCTTGAATGACGCCTGCAAATTTGGTAATTTTTATAGTTTAGAAAATCCTGATGCTCCTTTTGCCGTAGTCACATCTTGTACCTGAGCACGACATTGCAGGAAATGCTGCTGTACTTGGTTTTTTGGATTATCATCCTCTTTGAGACATATACATGCAAGATGTGAACTCAGTAAGGCTAGACCGTGAGAAATCTGCTGATTGCCTCGATTGTGGCTTTTGCATTTGGCAAGACGGCATGTGCTTCTGGAATAAATACAGAATTGCTGTATGCCGGTGTTCCAGATATCGAAGCCATTGCGCTTGTTACAGGCACATACCCGTCTCCCCCCTGACCCGAATCATAAGGTAGAGAGAATCCATGTTGCATGAGATAATTGGCTCTGCGCTCTGTTATTGACGCATGATAACTCGTTCTATACTGTATTGCATCACATGTCAGTTGATTTGTACCGCAAACCAGGAGAACATCCTGCCCGGGTAATTCCTCTCCAAGCTCTCTTTTAAATTCCATCGCATTTATGACACCTGTTCGCATATCATTTTCTAAGGCCCAATCGTTTCTCAGATATGTGTCCTCTGCACCTGATGTTGGTTTGCCATCTGCGAACAAAATGGCTCTTCTCCTCAAGTAAGCTTCATCCGGCAAAAGTTCGTACATCGAAGGAAATTTAACAAACAATTCCTTTCTCCTATGGTAAAGAGTTTTTTTAGGCTCAATATTATTTGTATCATTAGGCTGCCAATGGGCATCTGACGGGTAATTGTGATAGGCAGCGCCAATAAATCTTCTACTGTCTATTTGCGGGTGGAGAATAAAATAAGCCAATGGCGATCCCAAGTGTGGACAGGCAATGTAAGCTGCGCGTCTGATTGGTGCTCCGTTTCTGTATGCTGCGCGGGTTATTATCCCTCCCATTGAGTGGCTAATTATATCAACACCATCGCTTTTGCCCTCTGTCTTTTCTTCTATGAACCTTGCCAGCATATGGCCGGAGATTCTGTTAGATTGCCGCCAGTCATAAGGAAATATCCAGAAGTCAATATTTGGCTTATAACCCCATGTTAGAACTGATTTTATCAGGCCGTCATATGCAAAAGGGATCAAGCTAGTCGCCACTACCTTAACCTCATCATCATCGTTGTCATTTGCCTTGAGGCGAATGTTGGTCTCTAAATAGTGAAACACTCTGTCTAGTTTCGCCCTTATTAAAAACTCGTGCGGCATTAGTGGCCAAAAGTGTTCTAGAGAACCTTTTTCTTTTCTAATGGCAAGCCTAGAGGTTCTTGTGCCTGGGACAAAGATCAATGGTCTTTTTGGATTCAACAGGTTATCATCTGTTAGCTTATTTAATATATGCATTGAGAATACTGAGTTCGCAATATCTTTCTGCCAGTCCATTGCATTTATTGTACTGATGCCTCTTTAGATGACACCTTATGTTTCGCAAGGGAACCATAACTATATGGAACTAGTGGAGAATTGGTGTATAATAAGAAAAAAGATATTCCTTCATTACTGACTTGATCGAGGGTTTCCATAGTGTCCAGTTAGCTCAATAAGCTAATTATATTGTAGCTAGCACCTGGGCGACAGGGGATCTACTATAAAGAGAAAGAAAAAACAGAAACCATTCGACGCAGACAAAGAAAAGAGAGTAATAAAATTTGCAGGAATATTACCCTTAAGCAACTATCAGAGAGACTATTTCATAGGATACCCTTATCGATACTGGTTGCACAAGGGACGAGCACTCATGCATTTTATTGAAGATCATTCAAGACTGTCGACCCTTCGGCTTCCTAAAGATACCGATACTGATGATTACATAATCAAAAATCTGAAAATGGAAATCCACATGATGGTCTTTCATTCTGCAGAGAGCCTTTTTCTGACGGTACTTGGTCATTATTTTTATCCTGACCTACCGTGGTTTTGGATGTCTACCTGTACTCAGAACAAATTTAACAACATCATGAACCTCTGGCAAGAAAGGGGACTAGACGCCATAATTAAAGAACCGGAAAAGTGGCTAAGAGATGCCCTTTATCCGACTATAAATGAGTCTCGCAAGGAGTATCAGAAAACGAAGGAATCTGCTACATTTGCTAAAAAGTATCTTAACAGGTTAGCCAAGGAATACATGCTGCACAGGGAGTACAATGCTTACAAACACGGGCTGAGGGTATTTCCAGGTCAGAGACGCGTTCAAACTATCGATGATGAGGCTACGCGGGAAGAAGTAGCTGCAGAAGCCATCCAAGGAGACATTCTCGAATTTCTAACATATGAGCTCCCAACAGAAGGGCAAGACTACGAATATCTTATTAAGCGTACTTCAAAAAAATATGACGTCAATGTTGATATCGGCATTATCAGCATTACTACATGGTTATTGCAGAACTTTTTGGAAAGGAAACGCGTTGAAAGTAAAGCGACACCGGGGCAGGAAGTGACTTTTAACTCGGTTTTACTTGACAACTTTAAAGTAGAAGATATTTTCCGCGTCGGCTACTTTGAAATGAGTGTGTAATGTTCATTAATGCAGTAGAACTAGCCTGAGTTCGGATGTATTGCGCTAAACCTGCTGTGTTATTTCATCTAGTCGACGTTCAAAGTTTGGGTATTCATGTGGTTCAGCTACCAAATTTATTTTGCGCTATAATACAATTTCCACTAGTAGTTACATAGTAGTATATTACATACCATTTTCAGAAGATATAGTTGGTTCCGACGCTGTTCTGCATAAATGCGCCAGGCATCTTTATAGCTATTTCAGTCATTGCTTTCAGACCAGAGCAATGGCATGGCACAACAAACTTTGGTTTCAGTCTCTCCAACTCCTCCATAGTTCTAGGAATTATCGGCTCATATACGCCACCTGATAGATGCATCCCTCCAAGCACGGAGTAGATTCTATCTTCCCCTGTCAATTCTTTTGCATAATTTAGTGTGTTTATAATTCCTGCATGCCCGCAGCCTGTAATAATTACAAGTCCCTTGTCTTTGACTGTCAAAATAATAGCCTGATCGTCTTTGATCAACGGATCAGCTTCCATCTTTCCTTCTTCTACCTCAGAATAATGGTTAGGAAACCCTTTTTCGAAACTATTAGTCCTAGGAATTTCTCCTGTAACAAGTACTCTATCGCCAATCCATAAGCTGGAAGAATGTTTTTCGATAATATCGTACCCTGCATTGGTCAAAAGAGATCTATCTGGGGCAGGGAGGTTTATTGTTCTACCATCCTGAAACTTCACTAATCTATTTCTAAAGGCATCCTCGTGAAGAACGAGTGGAATTTTTTGTACTGTATTCATCTTGTTTCTTAGATTGAGTAAGCCCCCTGCGTGGTCTATATGTCCATGACTTGAAATCAACGACTCACAATAGGATAAGTCAAGCATGAGTACATCTGCATTGTGAGAAGCGGCGAAAGGATCTAAACCAGAATCAAATAATAGTCTACGCTTTACTCCATCTACGTGTACAGTTAATGCTGCACAAAAACCATGCTCTGCTACAAGTGGTTGTTCATACCAATTCCTAGCTAGGACTGGTCGGCGAGCCACTTCAGTATTTGGCAGAAGGAGATCTACGTTGTTATCAACCAAACACGTAACTTCCACCTTTTCAACTTCTTTTAAGATCATTTTTCTATTGTCACCATGATAATGACGAGTACTTCCTACTAAGTATTTAGAACATAACTTATGTAAGGTCACACTGGTCAACGACTACTGTATGCGTGCATTTCCTAAACAAAAAGTCAGGAAAAAGATATTATCTCTCGTTATTATCTAGTCGTTATGCCAGCAGAAAATAAAAAGGACAATGAGACTCAAAAAACTGTCAAACCAAAAAAAAGGTCCGAAAC
>JAICHI010000168.1 GCA_025922735.1 Nitrososphaeraceae archaeon
CAACATCATAGTAACATTCCTCTATCGTCCGCGGCGTCATTAACAATTCTTAATTTTTTATACACTTGCATCAGATCATGGCCGGAGCGCTCTTACTCCTCGTCTTCTCCCAGCTTTCCGCTGACCGCTTTAGAAATTCTTCATCATTCTTTGGTTTTTTTATTGTGGAATTAGAGTGTATCCAAATGCCAAATTTGCCATTACAAAGATGAGCACTACTTGAAATACTCCTTGGCTTCCTGCTAGCTTTACATTTCTCATTCCCCATTTTATTATCCTGTCTCTATTGGGCTCTTTTTTTCTTAGCTCTAAGAATATGCGGATTTCAGTAGGCATAATTATGCCAAATCCCTGCACGGACAGGATAACAACTATTACAACAGCTGCGATTATCATAGGGGAAGCAAATGTTAACATACCCATCTGTGAAGCTAGATTTATTCCAGATGTTATTGCTACGGTCGCAAGAGCAGGCATAAGGAACAGCATAAGGGGGACAAGTTTTTTGATTACCTGTGTCCTTGCTGGAGGCTCTAGACCCTTCAGTATCCTGCCCATAACTACACCCATAAAAAGGTCGATGCCTGTCCAAGTTCCTCCAGTCAATACGTGAAGATAGTTAAGGGCCAGTAGGTTACCGTAGGCTAAAACCAAAACAAGAGCTATAATTGGGACGAATAAAGTCACAAGTGAATAGGGAGTTATGATATTTTCATGGTGCGGACTATGGCCTGATTCTTCTTCTCTTTTTTCCACTGCAATATCTAGACCTTCCTTTCATTTATTTAAATGAATTTTTATTCGCATCTCTCTGGACCTATAATACACTTCAGATAATAAAGCCCAAATTCCTGCCTTTGGATTCAAGTGAATTTTCATCCAGAGCCCGACGGGCCCATTGCGTACTACATTGTATCTGATTGAGAAGGCGTTTTTCTCTCGAATCCCCGGACCTGTTAAAAATATCTGCAAGAAGCGACAAAATTGAGACTAGTTCAACTTCTAAGCCACGTTGTGACACTAACTCGCAAAAAGGCAATGTCAAGTTTGGATAGCAACAATCAGTAAAGTACTGATGCCAAAAATGCTCCCTTGGGTTCATTATAGAGACCAATGCTCATGAGCGTCATCGGTTGGACTACGCGCAGTCCATGCTCCAAACACCAACGGAACAGTTCCCCATTGCGCGTGGGCAGCAGGAAACCAGGACCCAAAAACGATGGTGCTGCCCCGATAAGCGCTTTTAACTCTTCATTCGTCTCGCCTACAGCATGACCAAAGAAGGCTACTGCTGTAGCATAGCCTGTGATACGGCCACAATGCTCGATTACTGTGGCTGTTCCACGCCTGATCGCATCAAGTAGCTCACCCCCGCGGTCATGTCCATGTACTCTCAAACAAACCTGATTGCAGGCGTCCAGATCGCCTACCATTGCCGGGCGAACGATGTATCCGGGGATTTGTACAGTGAGCGGCTGCCCCTGCATGATGGACAGTGGCTCGCGGACCACAAATCCTAGCTTTGTGTAGAGAGAAAGCGAGCGATTATGATAAGCTGCTTGGACCAATCGGACCCCTGGAAGCCGCTGCTTTGCAACCCTTGCCAAGATGTGCTGCATTAACTCGCGTCCAATCGCGCGGTTTTGCACGGACGGATCGACTGTAATCGGACCGATGCCTGCGATGATCGAACGTTCATCGACGAAGTTGCTACCGACGACTCGGCCGTCAAGTTCGGCAACAACTCCGTAAATGTGGGGGTGCGCCATAAACTCCGATAACAGTGTGATGGCGAGTTCGGGAGAGAGAAAGTCGGGTGGAAAGTTGTGCTCCTCCGCAATGGCTCTAAATGCGCTATAGCAAATTTCGCCACATTGCTTGGCGTCGTCAAGTGTACTTGGTCGTAGTGTGATGCTCATCGACACTTCTTCCTTCATTTGCTGCTTTCTATTATTTTTTATTATCAGGTTGACCGCGGCACCTATTCATAATTTCAGCGTTAATCATTCCGCAACAGTTGTTTCGATAGATATATTAACAGAGAATTAATGGAAAAGTGAAGACCTACAGCCGCCATCCTATGGCTCTACATTCCTGTGATGCTCGTACCTTTATGGGATCGCCTTTCCTCTAGCTCGCATGGGAAGCCCTGCAGATCTGCTCACCTATTTTTACTTTAGATTATCGAATCCAGAGCACCTTGCTCTGCAGAGTATTAATGACCGATTTCATATATTGGATGCAGTTATTTACTTCAAAAGGATACCTCTTAATACCTACAACCACATGCTCAACTCATGTCCAACCATGAAAGAGTCCTTGATATAATATTTGGCAGATGGAAAAGTCAGATATTATACGCCGGTGTAAAATCAGGAATCTTTGATGCAATTGATACGGTGCCAAAGTACGCTTCTGAAATTGCTCGAGAATTGGGCCTCGATCTTTCATTATCTTATCGGCTCTTAAGGGCTCTTGCCTCTATTGGATTTTTGAATGAAAAAGATGACCGGAGCTTTTCCATCACGCCTCTAGGAGAATTAGTTCGCAAAGACCACCCACAAACATTAAGGGGAATAATCTTGTTGGAGGAAGGTCCAGAGCACTACGCCATCTGGAAGCATTTGATAAGTATAGCTAAAGATGGCAAACAAGACGGTTTCATTCGTGAGTTTGGTCTCAGAATATTTGATTATCTCTCGCAGAATCCTGGCTATGCCGAAGTATTCAACCACGCCATGAGTAGTTACTCTGCCATACATACCAGATGGGTGCTTGAAGCTCTCAAGAGCTACGACTTTTCAAAAATCCAAAGTCTATGTGATATTGGCGGCGGTCATGGGCATCTTATTTGTAACATACTTCGAGAGCATCCCCAGCTGAAAGGCATGGTTCTTGAATTGGAATCTACTACCAAGAATAAGGAGCTATTGTGGGCAGAAAAGATGGGAGTGGCAGACCGCTGCAACTACCTCGCAGGTAATATGTTCCGTGAGGTTCCAACCTCAGATGCATATATTATGAAAATGATTCTGCATGACTGGAATGACGAAGAGTGTGTCAAGATTTTGTCAAACATTCAAAAAGCATCTCCGTCGGGCGGGCGAGTTCTTATCATCGAGCACGTGGTACCGGGTCCGGGAACCCCTCATTTCTCGAAACTGTTTGACATACATATGATGTGTGCTCTCACTGGAAGAGAAAGAACAGAAAAAGAATATGCAGCATTGCTAGAAAAAGCGGGGTTACAATATGTGCAAACACATTATCCGCCATCAAAATCAATAGGGGTAGTCGAAGGCATCAAGCATTAGCTATTAACTGCAATTTTTTTGTTCATACAAGGATGATGACCCAATCCAGAGCACCTTTCTCTGGAGAAGCGTAAACCTCCGCACCCATTTGGAAATCCTTAGAAAGGCGAAAAGAGTAAGACCCAGAAAAATTTGCATAGATAATAGCCATCATACGAAGAATATCTCCACCTGATGTAAATCGAACTCAAAATCAATACAGAAGTAGTGGAGGTATCAGCCAGAGCCAGAAAGTAGAGGTATATTCTCCACTATTGACCACGTATCTCCACCAAAAGATCATCAAATTCACTCTCAAACTGCCTAGAGTAGAGGTAGTGGAGATATTTTCGGTCCTCCTAGCAAGGGATGACCTGAGTTTCTATACGATAAACAAGATAGTCATTAGAATCAGAGAATATACTTTCTTAATTCTTTTGTATATCCACAGAAAAAGCCAAAGCTTGGTTCTGCATATCAATTAGTATTGGTGTGTGAGTGGAAGGGTATCCGCTCCACCATCAATAGAATAAGAACATTATGGCAAATTCACTAGATGAAAAAGTTCCCTATCC
>JAICHI010000169.1 GCA_025922735.1 Nitrososphaeraceae archaeon
TATTGTGGGGGTCGTGCAATTTCCGCAGCCGCATCTTCTCCTTTTGCGTTTGATGATGATGATGACGATGATGATGATGACGGTGTCATTGTTAATGTCATAACCATTCAAGTGTAGTAGTTTGTTCTTACATAAGCAGTGCTCATAGCAGCAGCATAGAAAGAAGACCTGCATTATACAAGTAAGAGCCGTTTGTGAACAGACATTTGTAAATCTTTTATTTCATGTTATAAGAATTTCACTGTGAGAGTTACTTTGTCCTGAAATCATACTAATCATCCTTTGCGGCACGCCACCATCATCAATAATCATTATCTTCATTGGACATTTGACTACTTAGTGCTCTACATACTCGTAATACTCCATAATTGTCACTCCTTCTCTTTTCAATTTCATTATGTGTGAATAAGAGGCGTGAGATGGCTTTTGAATAATAAAGTCACTGCACATCCTAGGATCCTCAAGGATCCTAAACTTAGTAGCGCTATTGGAGAGTTTTGTCCGACAACCTCCTATAAGGAGCTCAAAATAATGCCGTAGTTCCCTCGTAGTAAAAAATGAACCGGGTGGGAGTGGAACCCACGACCCCAGCCCCTTGGCAGATTTCTAGTTAGCTGTTCTTTATTACCTCATATCTAAAGGAGAATCTATTGAAAGAGAAAAACTGTTCAAATCACACCCGTTCCATTTTGCATTCTCCATAGCCCATACGGAAGCGAAGTTTTGAGAATATTGAATTGGTTATTTCAATTTCTCCCCACTATACAGATTACTTCGTTATCTAAGTTCACTCTGCCATGAGAATCAGCATACTGCCAAACTGCTTCGGTAATTGAGTTCCATACCCTGTTCTTCACTTCGTCAGTATATTTTGCGAGCATATCGTTAATGGGTGCATTAGTCTGTTGGTGAGCCCTCGTGTAACTCTCAGGTGAATCAAATTCAAATGTTGTTTGAAAGGTGTCAATTTTAATGTCATTGAATCCTGCTTGGCTAAAGGACTGTTTCAAAGTCTCTACGTCTGCCAAGGCAAAAGGACTCGGTGCTCCAGGCGGAGGGGCAGGAATATTCAGCTCTTTCCTTACGGTAGCGAAAGCCAAATCAGACAGTGGGACCTTGGAAGGAGCAGACCATACAGCCGCAGAAAGCCTGCCGTTTGCAATCAACATCTGTCTAATCCTAACTAATGCTGCGGGAAGGTTTGGAAAGAACATTAGACCAAATCTTGAAAGAATCGCATCAAATTTTGCTGTTTGGTCTGGCAAATCCAATTTCTCTCCATCACTTTCTCTGAACTCAATTATGCCATTCAAACCAAGCGATGCAGCTCTTGTCTTTGCAATTGCCAGCATTTGAGGGGAGATGTCTGTGGCAAGAACTTTACCGCTTGGCATAACTTTCCTTGCGGCAGTAACTGCTGGCTCCCCTATCCCTGTAGCAATATCTAAAACCCTATCACCAGGCTTGATTTCAGCTAATTCTACAATTTTGTCGCTGACTTTTTGAGCTCCACGTTCGAAGGTCTCCCACCAAGCCTGCCAGCCTGCGGCAGCATTATCCCACATTTGGCGTTGTTGAGCCTTAAATTCATCAGGGTTAAACGCTGGTCTAATGTTGCTCACATCAACATATATCCTTGTGAGCATTGTTGCTGTGCCTAGCTCTTTAACTTTTCCAAATATTGAAAGTATCACAAAAATAACATCATCAATTCAAATCGGATTATTCCTGACTCCTCTTTGTTTCCCCGCATTACTACAAATACAAGCATCCTGGTTCTGGAGCAACTCAAACTAGAGAATAATTGCGAGGTTACATCCAAACAAACATGTCAAGAAGTGCCTCATAGAGGCTGCTGTTTCTTTATGCGCTTAATGCCAATTGTTCATGTGTTCTGCGTGGGTAGATAAGTATGCTCCTGGCTTGAAATAATGGTCATAGAAGCTGAGATCCAGGTGGTGTGCTTGCAAATATATGAAGGTAATAGTACAAACTATCTTTATTTCTCGGTGATGATATGATTGGCGCAAAGTAAAAAGATTATCTCAGGATGGAAGATACCAATAGTCAAGGATGCAATCCTAGTCGTCCTATTTCACATTATAATAACTGGGGTACATGGAATTGCACATCAGCAAGCGGGAGTTAGCATTTCCGATTTTCAATCTGTTTATGTCTTTTTGGTTACCGTTGCTGCACCTATTACAGCAGTTATAATGCTACTATTCTTGAACAAACAAAAGATCCAAAGAGGTGGCGCATGGCTACTGCTTGTGTCGATGTTAGGCTCGCTGCTGTTTGGTCTTGTCTACCATATACTGCTTCCCAGTTCAGATAACATCTTTATGGTAATGCAAAACTCCTCACTGGACAGTGTAGTCTTTACATCGACTGCCATACTTCTTGTAATAGTCGATGGTGCAGGCACATGGGTTGGAGTGAGAGCAACTCGTATGGTGGCTAAATTTATGCCTTAGTGAAGACTATAACAGCCAGTGCTGCGTTGAGCATGGGCATATAGACTGCGGAGAGCGAGAGGTTTTGTCAGACAACTATCTAGAACAAGCTTGAATCAATGTCGTAGTCTACTAGATTGATAAAAATGGACAGGGTGGGAGTGGAAGCCTTTTTGAATTAACTACAGCTGCCTGATTTTAGATAGTGATAGCTTCTGAGCTGAGGTCGTGGGTTCAAATCCCTCCCGGTCCGCTTTGGACGCTTCATAACCTTATACCGTCAAGCAAATTTGAGAAAGCTAGCCATGGCAGTAAGACCGATTACGCCACAGACGTAGTATTGAAGTTCTAAGATGCACAACCAGTGCTATAGGTAGTTACTTGCTTTAGAAACACGGTTTATTCTCTCTCCTACTATCTCTAACAGTTAGTTCTAATATTTGATATTTCCTTGTCCCTAACAACCCCCAGACATAGGTTGACTGATATCGGACCGGGTTCGGGGTAGCCGTAACCAACTTAACCCATGCATTACATGCCATTTGCAATCTAGATATTCTGCCAGAATATACGCATAGGTTTACGTAGTTCATAACAAATAGTATGTCTGCAAATGACATCTATGAAGAACTCGGGTTTTGTCATTGCAGTTTGATTATTTCGTCCCATGTCCCCGTTAATGAGAACATGAAGAACTTATTATGATTATTTGACTCAAATTGTAGTATGTCTCCAGCTGCTATCTGGGTCTTGAATAATTTGTTTAGGAATTGCATAAAGCTAGGTCCGGCAACTATGCTCTTTGCTTCATGCTCAACGGGTTCATTGTAGTATTTCTTCAAAGTATCAGCCAATCCAATATCGCTGAGCTCTTCTACTAAAGTTGGTAGTTCCACAAAAGTTGAGTTTCTTTTGTAGACTCTAATTGTAGCCAATGAAAATATACATCCTCCTCATCTTTAACATATCCTGACGACGATATATAGCCATGCCTATTACTCTGCACCCCGATGCAAAGAACCTTAAGGCTGATGTGCTTGAGTAATAATGTCAGAACAACAAATTGATAAAAGTATGTAAATCATGCGGCAAGGAATTTCAAAACCTTACCGAGGGTGTATTATATTCAAGCTCTGCCATAGGCGTTTTGGAGTTTTGCTCAGATGAGTGTTCCAAGAATTACCTTAATTCAGTTATGAAGTGAAAGAATGCGCAAGAACTTTGTACCATGTCGCTGTTATGCATCATACCCAAATAGTACGCGCTACTAACATGCAATCATGGGAAAGATAAAGAAAAGGAAAAAAAGCTCAACTAAAAAGAGCATGAATGCAAAATCAAGTTACCGAAGAAGGTCAGCTTAGAATATTTGCATATTTTAGATGTTGTCAACAATTACACATCTTTTGAA
>JAICHI010000170.1 GCA_025922735.1 Nitrososphaeraceae archaeon
GTTGGTAGTGAGGGCTCTTTTATCACTGTTGCCTCTATTGTCTGGAGACACACATCATAAATTGTCTTCTGTGTCACGGTAGTCTTTTCAATTATGTTATATTATTAAGGACAGGAAGAATGTCGCGCTTCCCATCTATGATCATGATAATATTTTTTATCTTCATTATACTGAACAAATAGTCATGGTAGTTAGTTCTAATGCCGCAAAAAGAATAGTAGATGACATTTTGCTCAGCAGTGACGAGATACTGGCTATATCAGTAATAGATAAGAAAGGAAATATCCTTGCCGCAAAATCTAAAGAGTCTTTTAAAGAAGCTTTTAGAGTAACCGAAGATGGCGATAGGTATGGTGCAACTCTGGCTATTGGAATCCTTAGTTTAGTAAATGAAGTAAAAGATATGTTTGGAGAAGCCCAAGCTATAATCACCATCCATAAAAATTGTAAATTGATGCTGCTCCCCCGTCCATCACATGACATATTGGTTGGACTTGTACTTCAGCCCTCAGTTAGTGCTGAAGATTATAACATTGCTAACCAAGTTGAAATTTTATCGGCAGATGCCCTTAAATCATCAAAGTAACCTTCTGATATTATTTCAAGAAGAACCTTCTTTTGCTTCGTTAACGGCGCTAATCTTTTGCGGGATTTGCACACTCACAACCATCAAAATGAGCAAATAACTCCAAATTTGTTCATATTATCTGTCTAAAAAAGAGCAGGATCCACGAAAAAGATATTTTTGCCCATCTTTGTCAGATGAGTCCGAGTAAGTTCATTCTGCGCCGTTGATGCATCGAGTCTATTTACAGGGGGTTTTTTCTCTCGGATCTCTCTGGTCCTCATTTCGCATCAATAACAATTCACAGATATGCCCCGCCTTTTACTGATTTGGCAAGAGCAAAATATAGGATTTAGAGAATTGGGATACTCGATCCCACTCTGAAGATAAATTCTATCAAATCATAGCAACAACAAATGACGGCTCTAAGATTAGTGCATATTTTTCATGCCAAAAAGCAAAAAAAGGAAGATACAAACAACAAAAAGACATAGAGCAGTACAACAAAGGATTAAAGGCCTGCTGCTTCTTTTTCTTCTTTCTTCTCCATTCTAGTATTTTTACTCACTCTGCAATCTGCCATTTCCTCGTATAACCGTGAGAAGGCTTCTGAAACTTGATCCCAACTAGGGAGAGTCCTAGCATAAGCCAATGCTTCTTGCTCCTGTATATGACGTTCTTCCGGATTGACAAGGAGTCGAACAACGTTTTCAGCAAAATCTGTCATATCATCTGCAACAGATACTGCCCTGTGTGTCGACAGATCTAATCCTTGTGCTCCAATAGAGGTGCTGACTATGGCTTTACCAAAGCCTAATGCTTCCAATACCTTTACTTTTACTCCCCCGCCAATCCGCAAAGGACAAACTACAACGTCAGCGTGTTTGTAGAAAGGAATGAGTGAAGCTACACGACCGCTAACTTCAATTTGTCTGTTAGATGTTAAGGAGCAGATTTCTGGAGGTGGGGCATTACCCACAAGAAATAGTTTTACATTTGGCACATATTTTAGGATGAGCGGAAAGATATCTCTAGAAAAATATAATGCTGCATCAACATTTGGCTCATATGCGAAGTTACCTACAAAGAGGATGGAAGGAGAATTATCTTTGATTACAGAGTGTTCAAAGCTATTGGATAATAATGTGGTGGGGGAATCAACCATCTTTTTTAGATGGTCGCTGCCATCGGGAATCATTCTGACATCAATATTTGATTCTAGTCGTTCCATGCTGATTTTATCCTCATTAGTAAGTGCAACACATACTGTTGCTCGTTTCCACATCAACTGTTCCCAGTTTAGAGTCTTAATATACTCAGACCAAAAGTACAATTTTTCTTGTTGTGTTAATGCTACCATGAACTGTTGCAGAGCAAGTAAGTGTTCTATGTTATGCTCTATCAAAAGAATAGGAACCTCAGATTTGATGGGAAGATGTTGTAAAAGATAATATCCTTCAATATGTATAAGATCGAACGACTGGTTTTTCAGCAAAAACGAGATGTAAGAACTCGCTTCTTCAGACATGTGTTTTTTCATTTGATGGGGATATAGTGCATATTCTGGCTTATTGGTTGGCGCTGCCGCTTCGAATAGATTTACGCTTTTACAGTACCGCAATAATTCGTTGATATACATGCTATCTGTTCCCCACGATTTTGTTATAGAGCATAAATGTACTTCGAAACTTCTTGATAATCGGAATATCAGTTCAAATTCCCGTCTGCGGCCACCACTAAACGGAGGATAGGGCAAATGTGCAGTCAAGAATAGTATTTTCATCAGCAGCAGAAGAATTCCCATATCATCTCGAATATATTTTTGATGATAGTTTATGTCAAGAATTACAATTAGCATTATGATATAGAAAAAGCAGATTATATTTTTGTTCTAATCCTAATCATATAACTTCTTTAACTAGTCTACCTTGAATGAGGCAGAAGCAAAATGGAAGTCATTCTGCCACGCATTAGAGAGATCAAACAAAAAGCAGTTTTTTGAGGAGAACTTTGCTATTGCTAGACTTTATATCTTCTCCTTTTCGTATGCCTCCCCCTATCCAAAGCAGATATATCTGCAAAACTGATACGTGAGTGCAAATCGTTATGCTGCTTGGAGGTTTTTGCTTTGAAATAATAATAATCTCTTCCTGAAATGATATCAGTTCTCGGACTGACATCCTCACTATCCATTCCTTTTGTCTTGGTTCTGCTACAAATTGTCATTTCCATCTGGTTGATATTTTTTCTCTCCTTTTCTTGTTTTGCCCCAAATTACCATAAGAATGAGGCAGCCAAAACCTATGAACTCTGGAATCATGAATGTCCAAAACCTCCTTTCTGGAGGAGCATAATAGTCAGCTAAGCTAAGGATAGGACCACCTACAAGGCCACCAAAAATTCCAATTACTATCGCAATAGTGAATATTTTTTCCTTATCCAAAATATGCGACCAACTTTTTCTGAGACACCAGGCTATAATTGATTTGAAAGGGCATAGATGCTGTGCACTTTTTTATAATATCCTCCTCGGGTTGGAGACTAACTTTCGCTGGCTCACTATTAAGAGGCCTCTGCCATAACCACAGAAAACTACATACATGTTATATATTCAGCGAACAAGTTAAGATAATAGCAATAATGGCAGAGATGTCCAAAAAGGAAATTAGGAAGTTCCTTATGCAAGGCACATTTACAGGAAAGCTTACAACAGTTAAAAAAGACGGAAGTTGTCATATCGTTCCAATTTGGTTTGTATTGGACGATGGTATTAGGAGAGGAGGTAGTGGTATAGGACAAGATATCATTTTCACTACAGATGGTACATCTGTTAAAGCGAAAAATATTCAACGTGACAATAGAGTAAGTATTTGTGTAGATGATCAAACGCCGCCTTTTTCCTTTGTAATCGTGTATGGCACTGCAAGAATACACCATTGTACGCAGAATGAGCTTTTCAAATTTGCAACTAAAATAGCGCAACGATATATGGGAAAAGATAATGCAGAACGGTATGGCAGAAGAAATAGCAATGAGGGTGAGGTGCTTGTACGAATAAAACCTACAAGAATACTCGCAGAAAAAGATATAGCCGGTTGGGATTAACGAAGGATTAATTTCTGGACTTAGACTTATTCTTATTCTATAGATGTAAATCTCGCTTATATGTTATGTAAAGCAAATGTAATTACTATAGCTGTGATTCATCTAGGAGCTAATTATCTTTAAAATAGGAAGGCCCAGAAAGAAGAATTTGACTGATTAGTTATGCGAAGTGCTGATCTTTTTCTGTCAGTA
>JAICHI010000171.1 GCA_025922735.1 Nitrososphaeraceae archaeon
AGTAATGAGAGTAATGAAAACAATAGTATAATTAGCTTTGACAAACACATACCCGTGTCGGGCATAGTAACAATCACAGGATTGATTGCAAAGATAGGCGGATTTGGTTCGCTCAACCTGTCCAATTGCATTAAGAGCATGCAAGTAGGGAATAATACTTGCCTTATTAGCAGTCATCTACCTTTACATTGAACTTCTGCTCGACAAATCTTGAATCTGGTCTTCCATTTGAGAGTATTTGACATACTTCTTGGTCTGTTGATTCAGGGATAGATGAATGCAGCAGTTCGTGTTATCAGTAAAGTATAAATCAAAATAATCAATTCTACAATTGTCATAACGATGACAGACCAGATTGCTTTTTTAGAAAATAAACGCAAGGTGGCAATTGCAGTTGCCATGAGCTTGGGTGTTCTCTTATTATTACCAGGGAGTCTTGGATACGGGGGAACAATAATCATACAAGAAGCCTTTGGACAGTTCAATCTTCCTCTTCTGGAAGACGAAGAGGCAGTGGAAGAGGAAGATGGAGGTATAGTTGTTGAGGAAGAGGAAGATGAGACAACGACAACTACTACTACCACTCCGACCACCCCTACTAGTCCTCCTCCTACTGCTGATGTTACTACTACTAACGCCACCCTACAAGACCCATCGACGTATATGATGGCTGAGAGGAACGATGATTCAGTCAGAGGATTTATAGGCAGCAGTCTATTCCCTACGCAGGGTGCCGGCGGCGGCAATACTCTCGCTCCGGCTGATGATAGTGGTCATATTCTGACTGGGGTATTCAGACTATTTGCAAATGATAGCCAACTTGAACGATTTGTAGCAGAAATAGAGGTAGCAACAATTGATGGTTCATCATATCACGATATTTCCATTGAGGAGGGTGCTCCTCGTTTTGAAGTGACAGAGGGCACTGGGACCTCGGCAGCTAGCTCAAATATAGTAGGCAATATCTACCTCGACGGTGGGACTACACCTGCCATAGTTAGTGTTCCAATGACAATATCAATTAGGGGCCAAGTTCTTGCCATAGAAGGTATTGATATTGATGAAACAAGGATAACAGATACAGCACAAGGTGACATCATAAGTATATTTGATGGACAATCAATCTATGGAACCATACCTAGAGGATAGATAAATGCGTGTGGCAGGAATTCTCATCTAAATTGTAGATTAACAGCACAAGAGCGAGAAGGTAACGAAACCATTGATGGTTATAGTCTAAATTATGGAGGTATGTGCTGACCCGAAAATATTATTTTACCTCCAACTTAGTCTCATTTTTGAGCTCAATATTTTTCCCGTAATTTTGATTATTTGAGATAGAATTGTATTTTTGTGCAGTCTTGTACGTTTTCACTCTTTTTCCACCTTATTGTGGTTTAGAATCCTATAGGGTGACACGGTCTAGTGTTTGTTCATGTGATTGCCCTGATTTGTGTGCTGTCTGGGAATATTTTTGTCATATACCGCGCTCACGATTGCAAGCTGTTAGCATGATATCAATCAATTGATTTTCTCCCAGAAAATAGAGAATTTATCACACAATAGTGCTGGTGAATACGAGATGTAATGGCGGCGACGAGAATGACGTGATGGAAGACAATGATGATAATGACTTCCTTTACGGATTTGACGGTGTACCGAATAATGACAACTTAGATGGCGGGGAAGGCCCTGACATTTGCCCGAGTGAACCAGACCCTGAAGTCAACTGTGAGCGCAGCTGAGCAACTGAAGAGATAATATACTTGATGAAGAGCCGGGGGCAGCCGCCGCTGTAAAAAATTACATCGTTTCTTACTTTTTACCTAGGGACACAAACAATACACAGCACTGTGTCTTACAACTCTTATTAATACTGGCGGCCAGTATACTTCCATGTACACAACAACCATGGCGCGGTATTCTTCAGTAGCCGCCGCTTCTTTCCTCTTTTCTGCTCTTTTCTCGAACCTTGCATATGCGCAGGGCACAGACTACGAGCTGCAAGAAATCAAGCCCGGCGTGTACGTGGTGTCAGCAGGTGGGTCCAACTCTATGTTCTTGGTGACCCAGGAGGGAGTCGTTGTGGTAGACGCGCCCCAAGCGATAGCTGACAAGATATTTGCAGCAGTGTCAGAGGTTACTGATAGGCCTATCACTCACCTGATATACAGTCATGCCCACAAAGACCATATAGGCGCTGCCAACCTATTTGAAAACGTCACAATAATCGCTCATAACGAAACCGCCAGAATTCTGAATGAAAGAAACGACCCGGATAGGCCGGTGCCGGACATGAATTTCACTAGGGAGATGAACTTACAGCTAGGCGACCAAGTTCTCCAGCTCCTGTACCCTGGGCCATACCACCAACAGGGTAACACCTTTGTTTATCTCCCTGAACACAGGGTTCTGATGGCAGTAGACCATGTTGCGCCCGGCGGCGTCCCGTGGAAACACCTTTCCGTTACTCCGGACGTGCCCGCCTTTATCGAATCGATTGACCAGGCACTGGCATTGGACTTTGACGTTTTCGTGGCGGGACACGGCCAGACAGGGACAAAGCAAGACATCTTAGTACAGCAAGAGTACGTAGCCGACTTGCGCGAAAACGCCATGGCCGCCTTAAATGAAGTCAATTTCACAGAGGCCACGCAAGGCGTAAATGGGAGCAGCGCGATGACCGAGGCATATTTTAACGCGCTTACTAAATCGTGCGCCGACAAGATAGATGCAAAATGGCAAGGTATTCTGGAAGGGATAGGTGTGTGGACAGATGAGCACTGCGAAAGGATGCTAATTAGCGTAAGAGTAGATTAGCCCTACAAGGATTATGAATCATCGTCTCAATAACAATAAGAATAATCACCTCATGACCGCAACAGCATCAACGACAACAACTTTTGCACTAGGTCAGCCTAACGTCGCTAGTCTGCAGACTATGGCGTGTTTGTCGAAGATGCGGATGGCTTTAATAGAATAACGGTGTTTAGAGGGTAATAATGATGTTGGAAAAGGAAGATAAAGAAAAAGCTGAAGAATCAGGAGCGCCAACACCCGTAAGAACAGACGAATCCACATCATCAATAACCGTTGACCCTACAACACTGGATGAGAGGGAGGAATCCGAACTAAAGGAAGCAATACAAAATGCAATGTTAGATGAGAAAGGACAAGATAAAGGCTATTTCACTATTGAGGATGTAAGATCCCTTCTTACCACGCTACCCATGACTAAGTGGACGGAGAGCAAGGTAGAGCGAGTCATCCAGGAATGGTATGATAGCGGTAGGCTAATGGAGCGACAGGGGATTGGAAAATATGCGCCAGTATAATTTTCTTATTTTTTCTTGAAAGTACAGTTTTTTGGAAGAAGCATTGGATCTAGCTCACTTTTAGCCTTAGTCGAAGTACTCTTTCTTTGACTGCTGCTATGATGGTCACACACAAGCAACTCATCATTGCAGCAGAGCAGAATTGACATTAGTATTGGATAGAGAGTCTGACATGCTGAAAAACATAGGAGCAGGCTGAGGTGTAAAATCTAGAAATGTCAAATAACATCTCATCAGAGAACCGAGCAACTATTGGCCTAACCGAGAGCAGATCCAAGAAATAGGTATGGGTTCATTGAAAGAGCACTCCATGAAAGATATAATATCGGAAGCATTCTTCAATTTTTTCGAAGGTCTGGATTTAGGTGTATGGAAATCAAGGTTGATTTAGAACTCAGTAGAAAGATTAGATACATCTAATCTTTATTTTCCTTAGCGTAGTTCTGATTTTCTAAAAAGCAAGACCGTCTTTTACATAGGTTCCTTCACCAAATTCCCACGAAAATCAATGTAATCC
>JAICHI010000172.1 GCA_025922735.1 Nitrososphaeraceae archaeon
GACGAGCCTTTCGCCTTCATGTATGTATAAAATTCTTCGATGATTGCAGAATTTGTCCTATTTGGAACTTGTGCTATTTTTGAGATTGTTGTGGTTAGCTTTGCTGGCATTGGGTCTTTGCACTCCTTCTGTAGGTTTGTTTTTTTCGGTAACAGGTTACCGTAGTAAACCCAACCAGAACCGTATGTGAACCCATTATAGAAATGGGGTCGGTGGGATTCGAACCCACGACCTCCAGCGCCCCAGGCTGACATCCTGCCAAGCTAGACGACGACCCCTCGCTTTCCATGGTTGCGGTAACCTCTTATATACTGTAAAAAATTTGTACTACTTCATAAGAACTGTTGTATATACTGAAGATTGGTATGCACAGATAAAAACTGCATTCCATTATATCAATCAGACAGCCTTCATTCTGCCAAAGGAATAGACACCAAACGCTCCAAGTGCGGCGGTGTAGCCGACTAGAATTGCGAGGTCAAGCTCAACTCCATATGTACCAGTGCCAAGCATCAGGTTCCTCAAGGCATCCACCCCATATGTCGCAGGGTCTGCAGCAGTCAGAACTGAAAGCCATTCCGGTAGATTGTCAAGTGGAAAGAGAGCACCCGACAGAAAGAATAGAGGAAATACTACAAAGCTAACGATCATCTGGAATCCTTCAAGGCTGTACATATAGCTACCCAGGGCTAGTCCAAGAGATGTTAGCCCAAACGACATCAGAAGCACTACTGCTGCGGCCTGTGCAAGCGAGAGAGGCGTGAACGGGATTCCCATTGCAACTCCAATCGCAAGAAGTATTGCAGCCTGAATAAGTGAGTTGGTCATGCCGCCCAGCGTCTTGCCTACAAACACCGTAGTCCTGCTAACCGGCGCCACCATCACACTCTTTAAAAAATCAAATTTGCGATCCCATATTATATACGATCCATAAAAGACCGATGTAAATATTATAGACATGCTCACGATGCCAGGGAAAATGAATTGCTGGTAGTCAACGCCCGGCGGCAACTCCGAAGGTGCTGCAGAACCCAATCCCGATCCAATGACAAATAGCCATAGAATAGGCGTAAAGGTTGATGCCACAAGCCGGCTCCGCTCCCGCAAGAAAACCTTGAACTCGCGAAGCCATAATGCATACACTTTGGCCAAATGGTCCTGCATGCTAATCGTATTTTGCATACTTCTCTGCAAAGCCTCCCTCTGGCTGCTCTTCCTTCATCTTGCGACCAGTCAAATGTATGAATACATCATTGAGCGTGGGGCTAGCAAACTCGACTATCTCTGCCTCGACGTGCCGCAGCAGCATTGGCAGGTCCCGCTTAGCGTTGTTGACTGATAATACCAAAAACCCATTGCTCTGCTCGACCTTGTGAACAAAGTCAAGCTGACTTATCTTATCTGGGTTGTAACGTGTCTTTATTCTAATGATGTCGCCTCCAAGTCCTGCCTTTAATCCCTTGGGTGTGTCAAGGGCTACTATTCGTCCCTTGTCAATAATGCCGATTCTGTCGCAGAGTATGTCGGCTTCTTCCATGTAATGTGTCGTCAAAATTACAGTCATCTTTTCCTCCCTTACAAGGCGCTGTATATACTTCCACATCGTCTCTCTGCTTGCCGGGTCAAGTCCAAGCGTTGGCTCGTCAAGGAACATAACCTTTGGCTTATGAAGTAATCCGCGCGCAATTTCAAGGCGCCTTCGCATGCCGCCAGAATACGTCTTGACTTGGTCGTGCCTGCGCTCAGTCAGTCCCACCAGCTTGAGCACTTCGTCTATCCTTTGCTTCCTTGTGTGGCGCGGGATACTATACAGCATGGAATGCAGTTGCAAGTTTTCGTATCCGGTGAGCATATCATCGCTGCTTGGAGCCTGAAAAACAATTCCAATACTTGAGCGCACCTTCGCTGGCTGGCAGACAATGTCATAGCCATTTACGGTAGCGCTGCCAGAGGATGGCTTGAGCAGCGTAGCAAGCATATGTATAATGGTGGTCTTGCCGGCTCCATTTGAGCCCAGGAGCCCAAAAACTTCATTTTCGTTAATGTCAAGTGTAAGGTTATCTACTGCAATGTGATCGCCATACTTTTTGACTAGGCTCCTTATCTTTATCATCGAAGAGTTACACGATTATCTTACAGTTACAGGTATATTATGCCTTGATGTTTTTTCTCGCAGGAACAAAAAAACAAAAAATGAAAAAAAGGAAAAACGTCACTTGCCTCCTATCTTAAACATCTTCGTCCCGCAGACCGTGCATATGCCTTGCGTGGCCGGCTTGCCGTTTTTCATGGTCACTTTTTTCTCGTCTTTCATTGTCCTCTTGGCTTTACATTTGACGCAATATGCCTCTGTTGCCATGGAGCCCTATACTGGCGGGGGTAAAAGAAGCTTTCCTCGTGCAATGGCTATGGCTAAAGCTCAGGCACCAGCCAGTCGACAAGGGCATCTAGTTCTTCGCAGCTTATCGTAACTCTGATTGGACCAAGTGGAGATTCCTGCTCCTCCTCTATCACTGCTGCAATGCCTGATGTGGCAGCCTGCTTGTTAAGCAAAAACGATGTACTATCGCCTACTCGGTTGTCCAAGAGCATCCTTCTAAGTACACCCATTGCAGACCTTGAGCGCACCTGCTCATACAGTATAGCAAGAGAATCGCTTCCAACTGCTCTGCCCACAACCCTGCTTCTAAAAGACACCTCTGGTGAACATCTCGTGAATAAATTTGCAATCGCGTCAATGACTTTTTGTGTATCCTCTGACGGGTTGACGATTGCCTCGACCTTGAGATCTATCCTCGATGTAATATTGGGCCTCCTCAAGCCTTTTTCACTCTATATATTTCCTCAAGCCATTCTTTGACAATGTTATAGGCACACAGCTTTAGCTGCTCTAGTGTTAGATCGTTGTTGGATATCATCTCATTTGCAAGGGCAATTGCCTCGCTAAGCCCGACCGACAGTTCACGCTTGTCCCTTCCGGCAAATTCGTTGCCGCTTGAAGGCGCGTCTGCTCTAGCCCTTTCCTTGAGGTGCTTAAAACGAGTGTCCTGCGACGCATGGATTGCAAGAAGTCTCACATGTCCAACCTTCTTTAGAACTTCAACTTCGGCTATGCTGCGTATGCCATCTATCACTACATTGCTCGAGTTGCCATCTCTTGCCAGCTTTTGTAGCACAATGTGGCCCACAGCTCCTGGCCCTAGATCCTGCCTTAGCTTGAGCATCATCTTGCCGAGGTTGATGTCGGTGGGCTCGAGGCCTTGTCTCTTTGCCTCTTCTCTCACGACATCGCCCATGGTCATAACCACAAAGCCTTTTTCCTTAAGAAAAGATGCAACTGAGGACTTACCGGCACCTGGCATCCCTGTGAGGCAGACTATGAGTCTTTTATTAGACATATTGCAATGTCATTCTGCAGAAAGATCCCAGTAGTTGGCGTCTTTGAACTCTTCCTTTGGCTTGCCTAACGCCTTCCACTCTTTAAATGATTTTGGGTATAACTTGACGTTTTTGAACCCTGCCAGCTTAAGCGCATAGTAGGTTAACCCTGAAAGTGTCCCAACGCTTCCGCAGTATGTGATTATTTCAGCGTCATCTGTTATGCCACGGTTTTCAATGAGCCGCTTTAGCTCTTCGGCTTTGCGCAGTATGCTGCCCTCTGACCCCACCATTGTATAAGGTATGTTTCTTGCGCCAGGTATGTGCTCTGTCAGGTAGTTCAGCCGCTCCCTTGAATCGACGAGCAGTGTGCTGGGCTGCGACTTGGCTGCCTCAACATATGAAGCATCGACGTAGATGTCCTTTTTGATGCTAAGCGAATGCCTCGCCCTTGGAAAAGTGCA
>JAICHI010000173.1 GCA_025922735.1 Nitrososphaeraceae archaeon
ATTTGGAAATATGGGTTCTGATAGCTGCACGGGCGTCGTGTTTACCCGCGACCCCGAGACAGGCGAAAAGCGGCTGTATGGCGATTACCTTGTAAATGCGCAAGGCGAGGATGTAGTTTCAGGTAAGGCAACACCGAACCACATCGACATGATTGTCAGCGAAATGCCTGATGTATATAGGCAGCTGCTTGAAGTAACTCAAGAGCTTGAGAACCACTTTAAGGAACCCCAAGACGTCGAGTTTACGGTAGAAAAGGGGAGACTGTATATCCTTCAGACAAGGGCAGCGAAGATGAACGCAGTCGCAGCAGTCAAGACCTCGGTCGATCTCTACCGCGAGGGTCTTATAAGCAAGATTGCTGCACTTGAGCGAATTGATCCCGAAGCACTCGAGCAGCTTTTGTATCGCAGGATAGATCCACATTTCAAACAAAAGCCGATTGCAATAGGAGTAGGTGCATCTCCGGGTGCGGCAAGCGGGAGTACAGTATTTGACATAGCATGCGCAGAGGCACTTGGCAAAAAGGGGGAAAAGGTGATCCTTGTAAGGGAGGACACCAGACCAGATGATGTTCCTGCTTTCTTTCAGTCAGTCGGAATACTGACCAGCAGAGGTGGCAAGACCTCACACGCAGCCGTGGTCGCACGAGGCATGGGGAAGCCATGTATTGTCGGATGCTCGCAGATAGAGATTGATGCCGATGGCAAGAGCTTTAGTGTTAACGGGAAAAAAATAGTGACAGGGGGTCAGTGGTTAACGATTGATGGCTCGACCGGCAGAGTCTATCTAGGTGAGGTTCCAACAGTTGAGCCGGAAATTTCATCAGAGTTCAAGGAACTTTTACAGTGGTCCTCGGAAATGAAGGGAATAAAGATAAGGGCAAATGCCGATACAGTGGAGAGCGCTGCGCTTGCCCACAGATATGGCGCAGAGGGGATTGGGCTTTGTAGGACCGAGCGCATGTTCAACCATCACGACAGGATAGTGCAGTTTGTTAGTATGATAATGGCAGAAGACGAGGATGAGCGAAGGCAAGCGTTGGCAGAACTGGAGCCACTGCAAAGATCAGACTTTAAAGCTATTCTAAGGGAAATGAAAGGCCTTCCTGTTACAATAAGGCTGCTTGATCCGCCGCTGCACGAATTTCTGCCGAAGGAAGAAGACCTTATGCAAAAAATATTTGAGCTCAAGTCTGGCGACGGTAGTGGTAGTGGTGGTGGCAAGACTTCTGAGATCGCTCGTATAGAAAAGATACTTCACCGCGTACATGAGCTCTCGGAGATAAACCCGATGCTAGGACACAGAGGGGTCAGAATGGGGATATCTTTTCCTGAAATCTACGAGACTCAAATAAGGTCGATATGTGAAGCGGCTGCAGATCTGGCCGGGGAGAGCATATCAGTTGAGCCACAAATATTGGTGCCACAGATAGCCTTGGTAGAGGAGCTTGCAGCTGTAAGGCAGATCTTTGAATCAGTCAAGCGTGAAGTAGAGCATCGGCACAAGGTAAAACTAAAGATCAAGTTTGGCAGCATGATCGAAGTCGTTCGAGCCTGCCTAGTAGCAGATGAGATTACACATCTTGTTGATTTTATTAGCTTTGGCACAAATGACCTGACGCAGGCCACTTTCAGCTTTAGCAGGGAAGATGCTGAAGGCAAGTTCCTGCCATTTTACTTGGAAAAAGGGATCGTGAGCGTAAATCCTTTTCAGAGCATTGATACCAAAGGCGTGGGTAGGCTGATGAAAGTGGCTATTGACATGTCAAGAGGCGTGAAAAGGGATATAGAGATTGGCATTTGCGGCGAGCATGGCGGCGATCCTAAGTCGATCGAGTTTTGTAGCAACATTGGCCTCGATTATGTCAGTGCCTCATCCCACAGGATCCCAATTGCAATACTGGCTGCAGCCCAGTCGGCCATAAAGCAAAACAAGCGCCTGCAGCACCACCACCACCACACTATTATATAGCTTAAAATGTGGGCCTCGTGCTAAAGAAAGGAAGAGAGAGAAAACAAATGGAGAGTTCAAGTGGAGACAGCTCCTCAGTAGCATACGAATGCATGCGCTGCGGAACACGAGTAACAGTTGAAGAGCTTTCCAGGCTGCCAGAGATAAAATGTATATGCGGCTTTAGAGTATTTCGGAAAGCCAGACCGCCGATTGTAAAACAGCTTAAAGCTGTCTAATTCTTTTCTTTTCTTTTCACATCCTCTTGCGATATGAATGAAACTTCTTGGAGTGATCGCGCATCTGCTCCATTCCTTCAAAGCTGGTGTTGCACTGGTTGCACACGTACAGCCTCTGCTCATGCGCTAGCTGTTGATGCTGCATCAATTCTTCGATCTTCCGAAACTTACGCTCACACTTGTCGCACTTGTGCCGTTCAAACATACGCGATCTCTTTCACCTCTCTCCATTAGTGTTGTTCTTGTTGTTCTGCCGATCCCAGCACTTTCTACAGAGGTTGCCGTCTATTTGCCATGCGGGCTTAGGGTGGTAATGAAACATTCCTAGCTTGCAGTTGCATATTGCGCAAAAGTTCAACTTTTTATTATAGTCTGCATCCTTTTTTTGATAACACGATTTGCATAATAGTGTACCCGACTCCATTTCCCACTGCCATCGTGGCTTGTATCGGTCCTGATTATCAGCGAGCTCTTTTTTGCAGAATGCGCAAATATCAGGGACCTCTTTCTGTTCAAGTGTGAACTCTTTGGTCTTTTCTAAATGGCACAAGCCGCAGAGCATGCCTTCAATACCCCATTCTTCACTGGGTCTGTACTTGTGACGCCCAAGCTCTTTACCACATACAGAGCAATGAACGACTTGTCTTTTTCCAAAGATGTGCAAGTAAAAGTAAGTATTAGATACCCCAGCACATACAAAAATGTATACCCCTCTGTCTCGCTCTATTCTTCTAGATTAGTATCAAATTATGAAAGCCTCTTCTACATATCAAGCATATATCCAAAGTAAGACTCAATTCCTAAAGCAGAAGGCATCTAAAAAAGTAATACTTTTTAACCACTATATAGTTCTCAATGGCTACAATGAACAAACCCGTTATAGCAGGTATTGCTGCAGGTATTCTTTTGGCAGGTCTCATGTTAGGCCCTCTGCCAGATTTCTTTAGTGCACAGGCACAAGAAGAAGAGAGCACCACAGGCAATATTAAAAGAGTAACCATGATTGCAGACGAAGCTGACGTGCAAGTAGCACCAGATAATGCCTTATTCCCAGGCGGTGTAACATATAGAGCAATGGTCTTTAATGGAACAGTCCCAGGCCCAGTAGTGTCAGTCGACCAAGGAGATACAGTTGAATTCACGCTGATAAATGAAGGTGACGTCATACACAGCATGGACTTCCACGCAGGTGATGGTACAACTCAAGCAGTTGGTTCCAATGCAAGTGAATTTGGATCTAACATCCAACCTGGCGAAAGTGTGACATGGACATGGGAGGCCAAACATGCAGGCGCCTTCTATTACCACTGTGGCGCTGATGGCCTCAACGGCGTATGGGAGCACATTGCAAACGGTATGTATGGCGGCGTTGTAGTACATCCACAGAACGAACAGCCAGCAAAGGAATTCTACGTAGTCTTTGGCGAGATCTACAGCACCAATGTCGATGGTGTCTTTACCCCAGCAAATGGCACAGGCACATTTGATGTAGCCCAGTTCCTTACAGGCAATCCAGACATCGTAATGACTAACGGCATGGCTCACAAGTACGTCCCAGAGATAGGAGCGTTCACGAAGATCCCATTGAACCCTGACGCCCAGGTATTCCAAGTTCA
>JAICHI010000174.1 GCA_025922735.1 Nitrososphaeraceae archaeon
CACACACGCACACACAAATATAAGCCGGGCACTTCCGGGTTCAAAACAAACTCAGGTTGGTTTACTTGCTCTATGTTTTTCAGTAAAAGATGTATACATGACATGGCGTTCTACTACTAGTGTTATGCATATGTGATACACCATCGAGGCCGATAATGACATTTGTAGCCTTGATCCTTATTTCTGTAATTGTTGCTTATTATTATTCAGTAACGACGCAAGTTTCAATTTATGCTCAGGAATTACTTTATAGTACTGCTAATGTTGAGCCAAGCGATCCATATGTTACTGATCCTAATCTTACCGTGGAGACCGTGGCTACAGGATTGAAGGTTCCTACAGATATGGCATTTCTATCCGACGATGTCATATTGGTGCTTGAAAAGAACAATGGAACCGTGAGAAAAGTTGTAAATGGAACTGTCCTGCAAGACCCGCTTTTAGATGTAGCTGTTGCAACAAAGGATGAAAGGGGAATGCTTGGGATTGATATTGCTGAAAATGTAGGACAAACCTATGTCTTCCTTTATTATACCGAAGGCAGAGAGGTAGATGGAGAGGATCTTCAGGGAATTGAGTCCCCTTTAGGAAACCGTCTTTACCGATATGAGCTTGATAATAGTAACAACAACAACAACAACAAGAGCAGCAGCAAGCTAATCAATAGAACACTTTTGCTTGATTTGCCTGCAGTTACTTCGTACCATAATGGCGGAAAAATAAAGATTGGACCGGATGGCAACTTGTACATCACTGTAGGAGATCAACAAGACCCCGCACAGGAGGAGCCGCTTACGCATCTAACTACGACTCAAAATATGCCTAAAGGACTATTTCCAGATGGGACTGCAGGCATTCTTCGATTGACCCAAGATGGCAAGCCGGTTGAGAATATCCTCGGTGGTCAATATCCCGTGGATCTTTTTTATGCTTATGGCATAAGAAACAGCTTTGGAATTGATTTTGACCCAGTTACAGGCAGGCTATGGGATACAGAGATCGGACCTAACGGAAGAGACGAAATAAACATTGTAGAACCTGCATTCAATAGCGGTTGGAGGAAGATTCAAGGACTAGCAGATTCACAATCACAAGTTTCAGGCTTGGTAAAGTTTCCTGGGCTATCAGGAAGACAATATAGCATTATTGGGCTAATGGAAGAGTTGTCATATAGGATTCAAGGCTTCGGCGGCAAGTATAGCGATCCGGAGCTTGTTTGGGAAGACCCTGTCGTTCCTACCGCAATTGAGTTTTTAGATTCAAAATTATTTGGCGGCAAGTATCAAAATGACATTTTTGTTGGAAGCTTCAATTATGGCAGGATTCTGCATTTCCATTTAAATGAACAAAGAGATGCTCTTTACCTCCGAGGTCCACTAGAAGACAAGATTGAGCACAATCCTCAAGGCTACGTTCCCGTAGTTTTTGGCAAGAACTTTGGACGAATAGTAGATTTAGAGACTGGTCCGGATGGATGCTTGTATGTGCTATCTCTTTCTGCTGACAACGATGGAAAGATCTACCGCATAAGTCCAAAGAATATTGTCAATACAACAACATGATGATTTTTAGAACCCTTTCTTTGCTAGAAGAACATTACTACACACCCCCCCCGCCTACTTGAACAACTAGCATTGTTCAGAAAGAGAGCGAGAGCCTGCAAAAAAGAAACCCTCTGCAAAAGCTGGAGATATCGCAAAAGAAATGAAGGTTCGAAACTGCAGAGTGCTACAAGAGTGAGGAACTCAAAAGCTAGCAGATTGATTTTAATAGCTACCATTCTATTTTAGCACTCTCGTGATGAGAGACTTGGCTCTGTGCATACCGGGTATCGTGAAGTCTCTTGCTATTACCACGGGGCAGTTGAACTGATCTAGCATACTCAAAAAGTCAGGGTTCTGAAACACTGAGTACTTGCCAACCGTGGCCCCCATTATGACAATGTCTGGTTGGAACAGGCTGACAGCTGCAAATATGGTGTCAGCAGCCCTGGGACTTCCTTCCGGCAAGGTAACCTCCTTTAGGCTGACACCCAACTGGCTCAAGTAATCATGATGCATTGAGACACTGCCGCTTTTCTTATTACCACTAGTGCTGTCTCTCCTGACAAGCGAGATCAATCCTACTCTGAACATGCCAGAATGCTCTAGCCAGCTGGTGGCTTTTAGCAGAACATCTGAGTGACCGCCGCCGTCATATACTACCACCATGTTCTTCTTCTCTACATCTACTGCAATTGCGTCTACCCCCATCGTCATCATCTCCCTGTCAATGTGTTTCTGTTTTGGCTTTGGTTCTAGCTCGAGTGTATCATTCTCTGCCTTTATTGCAAGCACTTTGCAAGTCATCAGAGTTGAAAGTTTCCTGTCGTGGCGGAGTGTTTCAAAATCGGTGACAAGAAAGTCGATCCTTTGCTCTTCGATGGTTGCAAGGATCGCTTCGGTCGCATCATGTGAAACCCTCACAAGATAGTGGCTTGGAATATTTTCTCTATCCAATATTTTTTCCAGCGGCTCAAAGGATCGCTTGGCAGTGTCGGCAAACGCTACGCCGGCAGAAAGTGGTGTCTGATGAGGCACAGTAATGACGCGGAGTATGTTTACTTCGCCTGCTGTCTCTTTGGCTGCTCTTATTGCATATTTGAGGAGCCTGTCCGGGTCTTCCGGTGTATAAGGAATGAGGATACGGTAATCCTCCCTCTTTAGGTCTCCTTCAGACGTCACTATGGGGGCATAGTGCTGTATCTCCTGCTTGAAAGTATACATCCTATAGAGCACAAAGCCAACCAATATCCATAGTATAGCTATCCCCCAGCTGAGCGGTTGGGTAAAAAGCAGGTACAGTGCAAGTCCCAACTTTAGGAAAATGCCGGCAATCGGTATCACTGGAAAGAATGGTGTCTTGAACCCGTACGATAGCTTGTTGCCGTATATCCTCCGTATGGTGATAGCTGCAATGTTCACCTGCGTGAACAGGAGCAGAAAGATCACACCTGCCGCTACTGCAATATCTGCAAGCGGTAGCGCGTACGCCATAAATGCCATGATTATTCCCGAAATCACTATTGCAATATGGGGTGTTCTGTTTACTGGGTGAATAGAGCTGAGCTTGTGAGGAAGGTTGTAGTGCCGGCCCATCGCAAATGCCACCCTAGCTGAAGAGAATGTGGTGGCATTTAGCGCAGCCAGTGTTGAGACCATTCCGCCGACAAGCACTATCAAGGCTCCATACGGCAGGAATATCTCGGCAGCCTTCATGATGCCAAGCTCGCCACCTTCGCCTATGAATCTCCATGCGGCAATCCCTTCAGGTGATATTGCGCCTATCGAGACAAACGCTACTAGGCAATAGAGTATGACGACTATCGCAAGCGAGATAAAGATCGCTCTTGGTATGTTACGTTTTGGGTTTTTGACTTCCTCTCCCGTCTGAACAATAATCTCGTAACCTTCAAAAGCTATGAAAGTCAGGCCCATCGCTGCAACCAAGCCTCCTATGCCAGTTGGCATAAAGTCAGCAAAGTTGGTCATCGGACTCGGGTTGTTATACATCGTCCAAGAACCGGCGGCTATCAAACAAAGGATGGCGCCAAGCTGTACAATAGTGACTATAGTGCCGGTCTTGCCTGTTTCAGAGGCTCCCTTGATGTTTATATATGAAAATGCTGCGATGGAGGCCACGGCTATTAGCTTGTCAAATGGGATGACTCCAAACAACGGCTGGTCAGACAATATGCCGGCCACGTTTGGGCCCAGGAGCTGGTACAAGAACGCTCCAAAGC
>JAICHI010000175.1 GCA_025922735.1 Nitrososphaeraceae archaeon
CAGTCCGGGTTGGACTTCTGATGTTGTTAGATAGGATTGAGCGCTGCGAGCTAGGAATTTTCTTGTTTATCATTCTCTTCTACTAAAACCGTAAATTGGCTTATTTGAATTCTAATTTGTTACAAGCAGAGCCATGAAATGTTGCTTTTTTTTAAATAAAAAACACCACCACCACCACTGTCATAAACTGACATACTTGCCTTAACAGAATTTGGAATGTATGTATGTGAATGTGGAAACGATAAAGATGCAGCTAGAAACAGCCGCAAATTAGAGCTAGGACCAATATCTTACCTATCTACCTAATAGTAGCCAGATTGGTGTTTATCCGACGATCATGCTCTTTCTGAGCCGTATCATAAGAATATAATGAGCATATGATCTATCCTGCCTTCCCTTCCAGAAGAGAAGATGCCTATCTATACAAGCTGATAACACCGTTTCGTACTGCTGTCGGGCAGGTTGATGCTTTGGATAATGTGCCTTGTTCTAATATACGTATAAGCAAAGCTGAGCATATAGAAGTGTGCTAGAACAACAAAAAGAACTGAATAACGTTAGTGCTACTCCTTCACCTTTAAAGGAAGAAGAATCTGTAACGACCGACGGCACTGTAATTGTGTATGAATCTACAATCACTCCTGTCTCTAATGATAAAGATAAACTAACTACTACAGAGGGCAAAGAAGATGACTTTGGGCAGAAGACAAAAAAGGCCCAGAATGCTTTCCAAGATCTATTTACTACAGCCATTGAAAAAGGAAAATCGATTGCCTCACAAGAAGCAAAAAAGCTTGCGGCTATGGACTTCAATCCTAGCGCCCGTATTGCCGCAAAAGATTCTGCAGATATTGCCATGCTGGGGCCGAGTGTTGAGGGCTTGGCCAGAACTTTCGAAGATGTCATGACAGGAATAGGGCAGGAATCGTATGACGAGCAGGCAAATTTGCTGACGGGCTATGAGAAGCTGCTTCAAGAGCAAATTAGTGTCATAAATTCAAAGATCCATTATGTGAAGAGGCTAGAGAAGTAGCGACCGTCTCCTTTGCAGTTCTGTTTGGCAAGTAGAACCTTGAGTCTGTTAAGATATTGTTTTCGGCATCGCTATGCTCGTTTTGGCTTATGCTTGAAAGATTGAGACAAGATATGTCGATTTAGAACCTGGAAATCACATTTATTTTAGGACAAGATATTGGTGACTAGTCTGTTGTTATAAGATTATGGTCCGGAGAACGAATTTCTAGCAGGCATAGACACTAATCTTCGATAAGTATACAGCATGATGGAGCTGATTTAATTAGCGACCCCTGATAATAATAATAACATCACTATTAGAAACGTCACGTCAGAGGATATTCCTGATATTGTGGAACTGCAAAAACAATCCTTTCCCCTCATGGCTAAAGATGGGGTAATTTGGCATGAACATCATCTTGAAAGTCATATCAAAATATTTCCAGAGGGACAGTTTTGCGCGGAGGTAGGGGGAAAGATAATTGCCTCTTCAAGCAGCCTTGTAACTTCACTCACACCAGATTACCAAGATCACACTTGGAAACAGGCTACAGCTTATGGGATGTTTACAAACCATACCCTCAAAGGTGATAGTCTTTATGGTGCAGATCTATCAACACACCCAGACTCCAGAGGACTAGGTATTGCGACTATGCTCTATGATGCCAGGAAGGATTTGGTTATTAAATTGAATTTACGGAGGATGATAGCAGGAGGAAGACTATTCAATTACAGTGAATATGCAGAAAAGATGTCAGCTCAAGAATATGCTGAAAAGGTTGTCAAGGGAGAATTAAAGGATCTTGTTTTGTCATTTCAATTAAATAATGGCTTCAGGTTTATCAAAATCCTGCCAAACTATATGAAAGACAGTCGTTCTTTGAATTATGCTAGTTTTATAGAATGGATAAACCCGAAATATGTGCCTCAAAAGTGAGTTGATGCTCAAATGATGAGAGTAATAGATTGCCATGTGCATCTTAATCACTATGAGGGAACTAAATATGTGCCACTAGAAGAGCGAATAGAAATGTTGGTTCACACGATGGAAGCCGACAACGTTGACCATTCGATCATCCTTTCGTCTTATAAGGTAAATGAAGATAGACCATCCACCGAGCAACTGATAAAAGCGACAAAGAAATACGACGACATCCTCTCTATTGTAGCAGGTTTTTCAATTGACGGCCACAATGATGACGACTTTCAACATTGTAGAAAGTGGTTTAAAGAAGGCCTGATAAGAGGTATGAAACTTTACTGCGGTTATGAGCATTACTACCCATATGACAAGAGATACCAGCGAGTTTATGATTTATGCGTAGAATTTGGTATGCCGGTCATGATACATACTGGTGACACATTTTCAAGCAAAGGGAAGCTTCGCTTCTCTCACCCGCTGAACATTGACGAAGTTGCCGTAGATAATCCAGAGCTCAAGATAATAATATGCCATTTAGGAAACCCTTGGATCCGGGATTGTGAAGAGGTGATTTACAAGAACAAGAATGTATATGCAGATATCTCAGGTTTGGTGTTAGGCGAATTTTCTGATTATTTTGAAGATTTTATGGTTGACAAAGTCACTGAATTTTTGAACTATGTGGGTGAGCCGCTATATCTTTTGTATGGGAGTGATTGGCCTATATCCAGCATGGAGTCATATCTTAATCTCGCTGCAAAACTCAAGCTCACTCAACACTCGCGTGAACTTTTGATGTTCAGAAATGCGCAAGCACTTTTCAAGATCTAAACCTCAACTCTTTGCCCTATCGCCTTTATCTTATTATAAAAGATGGGAAAAAGCCTTATACAAGAGTTCAAAAGTCAATGGCCTCCCTAAACTTTTAAGATATAAGCAAACCGCAGGAGACTCTACAATCACTGTTAATATTTTTGCTGGTATTTAGGATTTAACCATTCTATAAAACTAGCATAATTCAGAGAACGAACATCATCCAAGTAATTTGGGAGTATTTTGACAAATCTAAACCCGTTATCTAATTCAAATGACAAAACAGGATCTTTTACTTCTCCTTTCATCACTTTGCCAGCATATTCTTGAGCTGACATCTTTTCTGCATTTTCACTGTAATTGAATAGTCTTCCTCCTGCTATCATCCTCCGTAAATTCAATTTAATAACCAAATCCTTTCTAGCTTCATAAAGCATGCCTCCTATACCTTCATGTCTGTGTTTTGGATGTGTAGATATATCTGCACCATACAGACTATCTCCATTAGAATTATGATTTGTGAACCTACCATCTGCAGTGATCTCTTTCCATGTATGTTCTGCATACTCAGGATTAAGTAAGACTATCAGAGTACTGGCAGAACCAACCACCATGCCATCTGGTTCAACAGCAACAAATTGTCCTTGTGGAAAAATATGAAGATGACTTTCAAGCTCTTCTGGATGCCATATATTTCCATAACGAGCAAGATATGGAAATGATTCTTTTTGTAGATCTACTATTTTAGGAATGTCCTCTGGTTGTGTATTTCTCACAATAACTCCTAGATCACGTGGATGTAATGAATCTGACATATGTTTTCCGTATGTATATGCATAGTTTACTATCTTGATAGATAAAAGCTTGCATTTCCTTTTATCAAAAGAATACTCTTTTTGTCTTTAGAAATATTCAGATTTGAGGTAGAGAATATAGTAGAGATATATGTATCCAAAATCAACGTGAAGGATGCACTTGAAGTCCTGAATGTTATAAGATA
>JAICHI010000176.1 GCA_025922735.1 Nitrososphaeraceae archaeon
ATCTTCATCCACCTCTATCAATATGAACGACTTAGTCATAACTCGAGGGAGCCGTCCTTCTCATTGCTTATACTGTATTTGTTATAGTATTTATCAATAAAAACGAAATTCCTGATGTTACTCTGCGGCACTCTTTTGTTATCTCTGACCAAATATACCACAGTTAGTACAGAGCTACGAAGAGAGGAATATAATAACAATATGTTCAAAGTATATCAGAAAAAGATTATTGAACACAATGGATCTTGTTCTGCCACTGGCGGGTCATCTTGTAACGTATAATAAGAATCAGAATAATAACTGTTCTTGGCTTTTGTCAATGATTAGTCGAAAATCCAATTAGAATATAAAAAGATCTTATATGTTTTAATTCCTTAAAGATTTATTAAGATGACTTGTAAAAAAATGCCTACCTAATGGCTCTTGTCTGCAAGAAGTGTGGTCTGCCTGACGATTTCTGTGCTTGCGGAGAATTAGATAAAGAAGACGCACGAATCGTCGTCCGCCTTGAAACAAGGCGTTTTTCAAAAACAAGTACTATTATAGAAGGCATTAATCCAAAACAGAGCGATATGCCCAAAATAGTCAAGGAACTTAAGAGCACTTTTGCTTGTGGCGGAACACTAAAGAATGGATTTATCATGCTGCAGGGCGACCACAGAGATGATGTTAAAGGATATCTTGTCAAGATGGGTTTTAACCTAGAAGCCATCGAAGTTCAGTAATGGTTTTTGCAGAACTGTTGCTTAGCTATTTTCACACGAAGGCATTTAAGCCGGCCGGACCAGAGTTTGTTTGGTGCCTAGGAATAACTTTAGAGGACAGCGAAGGCTGGAGAGCCGTATTGATGAAACCGTACGGATTGCTTCTATTGCGCAAAAAGGAATGACTACAGGTAGATCAAGTTATGTCGAGATGCGTGCCCTTGACAGGCTGACCAGCCACAACATAAAGACAAAGGTGCATACGATAAAGAAGTCGCTTAAATTAAATAGCAAGCTTGAAGACCTCATCTCAAAAATTTCGCAGGCAATGTCAGAAAGTTACACTAAGGTGCTCACGCCAAACGGCATAGTGCGAGGTAAAGAACTTGATCAGCTACTGTCAATAGACGCAGACATTGTCATTTGCCTTGGCATGATCGAATCAGAATTGAACTCGCTAAAGATATCGGATTTGATAGATACTATGGAAGAACTGATAGAAGAAAGAAGAAAGCTAGTTGATTCTCTCAGAGCCTGAGGTGGGTCTTGAGTCCTTTGTAGCGATTCCTGATCGTTACCTCTGTGACACCAGCGGCTTCTGCCACGTCTTTCTGGGTTTTGTTCTCGCCATTCATTACGCAGGCAACATATAACGCTGCTGCAGCTAGCCCCATTGGATCCTTGCCAGCAGAGATCTTGCCTTCCTCAGCTTTTTTCAGGATTTCAAGGGCCTTGCGCTTTGTCTTCTCTGACAGGCCAGCCTTGCTTGCAATCCTTGCGACACATTTTACTGGATCTACGACAGGCATCTTGAGATCTAACTCTCTTATGAGTAATCGATAGCATCTTGCTACATCCTTTTTCTTGATGTTGCTTGCATTTGCAATGTCTTTAAGCGTCCTAGGAGTTTCAGTGTCACGGCATGCAGCGTACAGAGCAGCGGCTACCAACGCAGATATAGAGCGCCCACGCACAAGCCCCTTCTCAAGCGCCTTGCGGTAGACATATGCTGCTTTTTCAATGACTGCATCTCCTACTGCCAGCTTATCCTTGAGCCGGTCAAGCTCGGAGAATGCTTGACGAAAGTTGCGATCCACCGGTTCATGCACCTGGCTTCTGCTGTCCCATGTCCTAAGTCTTTCTATTGTACTCTTCATAGAGGCCGAAAGAGGCTTGCCTGATGCATCTTTGTCAACAGGGCCAATTATGGTTGCAAGTCCCATATCATGCATGGCCAGGGATGTTGGGATACCTGTTCTGCTTCTATCTTCGTGCTCTTCTTTTGAAAAGGCGCGCCATTCAGGTCCCAACTCCTCTATCCTTTCACTTACAACAAAGCCACAGTTACCGCAAAACATCTCTCCGCTAGAATTATCAGTTACCATCGAACCTCTGCCGCAACGAGGGCAGCGGTCACCAAACATGGAAATATCTTTTACCATATTCTAACAAATCTCTGGCTATCCTACGCCGCTTATATAAATATTTTATTCTAATATATAAAGTTTATGCTAGCTTGATGCTGACAAATATGGATAGTTCATCGTGGTTTCCGGCGCCTTCGTCTCTCTACCTTTGGGTATTTTTTGCTCCCCGATCTCTGAGCACTATATGCATGAGTTTTTCGGATCGCACGTTTTCGCATCTTTCATTCTGGTATAATGCAGGTATTATATACGTATATGATGGAATAACATTGTGTCTTATGAAGGAAGAGACACCCCTAAACTCAAAAGCGAGTATAAAAGGGGAATGGAAACGACCGATTGAAAAAATTACAGGTTATGACTCTAGCCCTTTGAGGACGACGACCTGCCTTTAGTTTCGCCTATAAGACTCAATATTTTGTCGGTCAACTTTCTAATACCAGTTGGTTTTTGAACAAAGCCATCAACAATTGTAGAAGGAAACACTTTAGAAAACTCTATATCTCTTATTACAACCCCCGTCAAAAGAAGAACCTTCACATTCGGATTAGCCTCTTTGACTTTTTTTGCTAGTTGGATTCCAGATAATGCTGGCATTTTAACGTCCAACAGCACTAGACAGTAGGACTCTGCATTGGATTTGAATTTTTGTAGTGCCTCTTCGGGATTTGTAAATGCATCTACCAAAAATCCATAGTTGATAAGACCAATCTTGAGTGCTAGAATCGTGTCAGGGTCATCGTCTACAACAAGCAGTTTAGCTAGCGGTTTATCTTTGTCGGTGTTTGCAGTCACTTTATCTCTGAGTCCCCATGCTGCACATGTCGTTGTCGAAGTGATGGATTTTATCCTATGATAATAAATACCTTATTAAGCAGTAGTTATGAATAGTTGTTTCATATTTATTAAACTTTTTACAGAATCCAATCTTATTAACAAGTACAAGTGATTCATTCTCTCAACCATTTTTGACACATCATAACTCTATGGTCATGAATGTGAAAACAGAGAGAGTAACCGGCGACACCCTGAATACAAATGCCATGTTTGTTGCATCTAGAGAGTGTGGTAGTCGTCAATGAATGAAATAACGGTTGCTACTCTAGCCTTTGATACAATTCTCGATTCTTTTCTTTCAATTTGTCTAGTGTCATTGGCGGGATTCTATCTCGTACCTAGCGCCAGGCTGGGGCTAAAAGCTCCAGCCTTGGCGAATACGTATTATTATCATATACTAGAATGGCCGTTAGGAAAACTACTATCATTATCATGTCCCATTACGCTTAATTATCGGAGTCCTGTTTTAGGCTACAGTAATGAATACGATGTCCAACAAGAAAGTAAAACGAACAAGAACAACAAGACGTAAGAGTAGAATGACTATTGCAATCATAGGGGCTATCCTAGTAACAGTAGGTATGGCAGTTGTACCTGCACTTGGATAACACTTGGAACAACTTCTGCATTACTCCTCTAAATGCAGATTCTATCAGCTAAGACCACCACCCAAAAAAGTGTCGTCGCAGTCGGCCAACCTTGGGACTGGCAGTAATAATTTCTTGGCAGCTAGCTTCAATCCTAAAGCAAAGCATGCATTATATATGTATGCTAA
>JAICHI010000177.1 GCA_025922735.1 Nitrososphaeraceae archaeon
AAAAGGTTTCAAGATGTGAGAAAAATCTTCTCTTCCTAATTTTTTAGGAATAAGCCTTAATTTTCTTACGCTTGGTTCATAGCACTGATACTGAAGATCATGCACTCTAGTCTGCGTCGATCGGGTATGTTCAATTATCTTTTCTGGTGGAGTTATCCAACATTTTCTGTTTTCTTCAATTAACTAGCTAGGATGCCTTCGGTAATGGAACCTTGTATTTTTCGCATCCGGTGATTATGAAATAATCACGTCTTCCGCTTTTGATAAGAGAATTAGGTAACATAATTTTTGATAGTATTTCCAAAATTAACGGAATTTACCTACAATACGATGATTTAAATACAGTAAAGACAAATTTTTTCCAATGGTAACTGTCGATCAGGTACTCAGCTCACTTAAGACAGTTGTAGATCCTGAGCTTCACAAAGATATTGTGTCAATGGGTATGATCAAGGACTTAACGATAAACGATGGGAAGGTAGCATTTACACTAGAGTTAACAACACCTGCCTGCCCGTTCAATAGCGAAATCGAGGGTGATGTGCGAACTGCAATCGCATCCCTGGGAGTTAAAGATCTCAACATGAGGGTCACAGCTCGAGTCATGGAGGGCAGGTCGCTTTCAATGGATGAGCTATTGCCCGGTGTCAAGAATATTATTGCAGTAGCAAGCGGCAAAGGCGGCGTGGGCAAGACCACTGTTTCCGTAAACCTTGCGCTTGCGCTAGCCAATGCTGGTGCAAAGGTTGGACTGCTTGATGCTGATATTTATGGCCCAAGCGTTCCTCTAATGCTTGGGCTCAAGGCATCGCCAGAAGTAGTCAATAATAAGATCCAGGCTCCCGAGGTCCAAGGCGTCAAGGTCATTTCAATGGGTTTTTTCTACGAGCAGTCGCAGCAGGCCGGCATTTACAGGGGCCCGATCGTTTCTGGTATCGTCAAGCAATTTCTGACAGACGTGAGCTGGGGAGAGCTAGATTATTTGATAATCGATCTGCCTCCCGGCACAGGCGACGCACCTCTGACTATTGCCCAGACGATACCTATAACGGGTATCCTCATAGTCACCACTCCCCAGGATGTCGCAATGAATGTTGCAGTCAAGGCGATCGGAATGTTCAACAAGCTCAACGTGCCAATTGTTGGTGTCGTTGAAAACATGAGCTACCTTCAGTGCCCACATTGTAATGAGCAGATCCATCTTTTTGGAAAAGGCGGCGGCAAGAAGATAAGCGAAGACTTCGGAATACCATTCATAGGTGAGGTCCCGCTCCATCCAAGTATAAGGGAAGGCAGCGATCTAGGCAAGCCGACTGTAGTCTCAGAGCCAGAGTCGGTGCAGGCACAAGCTTTTACAAAGGCAGCCAAACTGATTGCAGGAAGGATTAGCATCCTAGCTGCAGAAATGAGAGCACAGGAGCAATCCGAAAGTCAATCAACTGAGCAGGCCAAAGAGGAGTGAGGTAGACGGACATAAGTGATAGGCATCTTTTAAAACGACCCTTTGGAACGCTTGTACTTGATAAAGACATTACCAAGCAAAAAATCATATCAATGTTAAAAGACTCCAAGAAGATAATTACAGTCGGTGATGCAACCACCGAGCGCCTGTTATCTTTTGGCATAACACCTGACATTGCAGTCATTGACGGCGTCGAACGGAGATCTCTTCGTGACTACTCCATCAATTATCCTGCCAAAGAAATGTTGTGTACCAACCCTGCAGGCATGATTTCAAGGGAAGCAGTACAAGTTTTGCAAAGCGCGTTGGAAACACCCTCCCCGGTTATGGTGATAGTAGAAGGTGAAGAGGACATGCTTGCTCTGCCGCTATTTACTATGGCACCTAAGGGCTCGGCCGTTCTCTATGGTCAGCCTTTAGAAGGAATTGTTCTGGTTAATATTACTGAAGAAAAACAAAATCAAGCCAAAGATCTAATGAATAGAATTTGCGGAGACGATAAATGAATAAAACTGAAACAGAGCCTCTACTATTTGGCTGCACTGCCTCTAGAAGATTAAAAAATCCAGTCAAAGCATAAGACTGACTGACTGCCTTGAAGGATTGAAGCCTCTGATTAATTGCAGGACAAAAGACAATAACCATAAAGTCAGGCAAACAAAATGAGCGGATTGTTTCTTGTCTATTGCATTATATTAATAGGAATTCTATTATCATCATCATCATCATCATTAAATCAAGCTATTATCATGTCCAGAGCTTTGTGAATTTCACTATGAACTTTTCTTGAATGCGACTCATCCTTTGTTCACATGCAGTATCTGCATTTATGGTAAGATCATTTTTTCCATAATACCTGTTTATGCTGAAGTAATCTAAAGACGGACTACATACTATGTCATAGGACGGACGCCTGTTACAAGAGCAAGTACCTCTCATGAGAGGATGCACGCTAGAACGATATGGTATTAGTCGTCCTCATTCCGGTGCTTGCGTTTATTAAGGCACCCCCCGAAGACCCGCCATTGACAATGATTCCTGTATTCATCGAGGCATCGTCTGCTGTGGCAGTATGCTACGCATTGTCACCGATCTTCAATTGGATTTGGGCTATAAGCCGTATCAGTCATGGTTGATGCTCCTTGAACCCTCCTTACTAGATGGCTTTTGTAGTCGTTTTTTGTTAGTGTTGTCGTCATTACTACTGCTGCAAGCTTCTTGAGTTACTAGTGTTAGCATTAGTCTGATCCGGGGGACCAACGGAAGGGAACAATAGATTCTCAGGATATTGAGTTGGTCCCCCCTTTGAAGGAACAGCATAAATGTTATAATCTTCATTATCTTCATCGTCTTGCGTTGTTAATTCTCCTTCTCTTGCTTTTTTGAGAAACTCAAAGCTTTGGAATATCCATTGAATTAGTTCCGGCGGACCGCCAGATGGAAAAGTTGCTGCATCAGCCTCATAAGACAGGCTATATCCCGATATTATTCCTACGTTTGATGTGACATTTGTAGCAGCTAACATGAAGTGACCTCTCGTGTCACTAGAATTTGCATTGTTATACCTCATTTCTATAAGGTTGGCTGGCACTATTGCTATTGTCTCATTTGTCTCGGTATCGGTAACATTGATCGTCAAGTTTGACTTCTGAAGGATGCTAATTTCACTGTAACCAAGCTTCTGGAGCTTCACTATATGATAATCAAGAAGGTCCTCATTTGTGATGTTGCTGTTGATAATAGAAGTAAATTCAGGTTCGTCGGCTAGGTTGGGATATCGTTGGATATATACGCTCTCGTTAGATTCTTTGCAGCTGTGTGTTCCCTCAATATCAGCAACTGCCTGTTCTTCGGGGCAAAGTTGTGCAAGTAGTCTTGAGCCTTGCATCATCTCATCCAACAATGTATCCGTATCTGTATTATAGACGTCTTGTAGTACCCAACCATCCGGTATCGCTATACTAAAGCCATCAGTTATGCTCTGAAATGTGTTTTCCCGCTCCTGCGGAGTTACTGGTTGGTTAGATAGTACTTGGGCATTCATGACAGGTATATTCCCAAGAAGAAAGATAGCTATTGTAAGAACTAAAGGAAGCCTCACAGATCCTGACGTTACGGTCAAGAACGTCTTCATGATTGCCAACCGCTACTGAAAAGGCAAGAAAAGGATGTGAGTCGATATCGGTTGATTATTCCATAAATCGACTTTACATGACCAAAGAAAATTCAATGCATGTGTTTACAGACTGGGAACGCCACCGCAACCGCACATATGC
>JAICHI010000178.1 GCA_025922735.1 Nitrososphaeraceae archaeon
CGGATATTATCGGTTTTGGCTACAGCGACAAACCTGCTGTGGAGTACACAATGGATTTTTTCGTTGATTTTTTCAAAGTATTTCTTGACAACCTCAGCGTATCCAAGTCAAGTATCATAGGATCGTCATTTGGCGGTCACGTTGCCACCGAATTTGCCATCAGGTTCAACAGCATGATCGAAAAGTTAGTTCTGGTGTCGCCTGCGGGCATGATGAAGACATCGACTCCGACCCTTGACAGATACATCATGGCTGCACTGTACCCAGTGTACGAGCATGTCTATGAGGCCTTCAGGGAAATGGCCTACGACTCTGATGCCGTCAGCGAAGAGATAGTGATGGACTTTGTGAACAGAATGAGGCTCACTAATGCAAAGTATGCGTTCATGTCAACTGTACTTGGAATAAGATATGCACCCAAGCTGAACGGCAGACTTTCCAATATAATTGCCCCAACTCTTCTTGTGTGGGGAGAACAAGATAGGATGATACCATTACAGTACGCCAGAGAATATGATGAAATTCCAAAAAGGGAGCTTGTAGTGATAAGGAACTGCGGCCACACACCATATGTCGAAAGGCCTATGACGTTTAATAAAATCGTCCTGAAGTTCCTTACAGGCAGAGAGCAATAATCAGGTTTCCTTTTGCATGGATCCTTTGCGTCGCCGCTCTATAGGTACCACGATCACTTGCACAAGATCTCCATCTTCTATCTTGAGTGCCTGCCTTTCCGCCTCAGGAATAGAAATCCTGCCTCCGCTCTGTACTGTAGTCTTGAACATTGCGTTATTGAATGTCAGACTCTGGAGAACTGCAAAGTAGTTCTGCATGGTATCTTGCTGAATGTTAGAAAACTGCTTGATAAAGTCCTTCTGTGCCTCACTTCCTTTTGTAATTGCTTTTTTGAAAGCTTCCACAGGATCTGTCGAATCGCTAGAACTCATGCCCATTAGCAAACACAAGTATCATTTATTTAATGTTACCTAGGCGGCTTGTCCACCTTAAAACAAAAAATTGCTTGTGCTGATAAATAGAAAATCCAGTGAGAATAGTGCGAGAGGCCGGATGGAACAATTTATACTGTGAGCCATTTGTGGCCAACATTAGAATCATGTACTTCTGGAAAAAGTTCAATAAGAACGTGGAGATTATATACCAGAATTGCAGACGCTCTTTTCTAGCTTTGATCCTGTCATCAGCATAAACAGCGGACAGGTCTTTCTTTGGGAAAAACATAAGAATTCATGGTATGGTATACATGGCGACCAAGTTATCAGGTTCACACAGTCTGACGACTGTATTGAATTTTTTTCCTTCCCAGAAGACAAGTCTTGCGACCAAAAAATATTCAGGCTGGACGACGATATCAAGGAGATATTTGAAGAAATATCGCATGATCCACTTATATGCAGACTTGCTAAGGCGTATCCTGGCCTGCGCCTCATAAGGCAGAAGCCTCACCAGTGCCTATTCTCATTTGTTTGTGCAAGCAATACTAACATACCTATGATTCGAAGGATGCTTTATAATATGGCAAGAAAGTTTGGCAGGCGTACAAAAGTTGATGGAATAGACTTCTTCACATTCCCTTCCGCTGCAGATATCAACAATGCAAGTGTAGATGAGCTTCGGGGCTGTGGCCTTGGATACAGGACAAAGGCAATAAAAGCTGCAGCTGAGGCCATCGCAAGTGGACGACTTGACTTTGATTTTCTAAAGAAAGCAAGCTATCATGAATCAAAAAAAGAATTGCTGCAAGTCTATGGAATCGGAAACAAGATAGCCGACTGCGTGCTTTTGTTTTCACTAGAAAAGCTTGATGCATTTCCAATCGATGTGTGGATCGCAAGAGCACTTGCTAGCCATTATAGCTGGCTTCACAAAAGCAAATTCGATGATAAGATTGCTCCCCATCAGTATGAGCAGCTATCAGATGGCGCAAGAAAGTATTTTGGCAAGTATGCAGGATATGCTCAGCAGTATCTTTACTATCACACAAGACAGGTTGCAGGTAAAAAATGGTGATAAATAATTAATAAGTATCGTTACAAATGCTGAATAACAATGTTAGCTCATCATTTCTCATCATGGCAAGACCTCTAAGAACGCTTGACTGGGTGGTTATCGCAGTCCTTGTGATAGTGGCTGCTATAGTAATATACCTGCTTTGGCCGCTTGTAATAGCAATAGCAATAATTGCCGCGGGATACTTTATCTATAGGTGGTATACAGGCAGAAGGCTTGTCAGGATGGGTTAGCCAATCTATTTTCCTTTACTATTTTTGCCAGCATAGCTTTTCTTATCATCTATCTCGGTAACGAGATTAAATAACTCCTATTCCTTCAGTCAGGTTATCTAAAAAGCCGCAATCGGGTGCGGTTTCTACAGGTTTGGGTACTACTACTACTTCTTACTACCATCCAGCTCGCTGGTCTTATTGGCTAGAATTAATTAGATTTCTAGATTGCTGAGCTACTGCGTCAGATCTACAATGCTTCTTCGGATGATCAGTTTGGCTTCTGGTGAAACGTCATACTGCTCCAAAATTATTTCCGGATCTTTGATCAGCTCGTTTCGGAATTCTGGCTCGCTGGCTGCCTTGAGGAGAACCTCGCTTATAATCTCAGCTTCCTTTTGCTGTTGAGACTCCAAGGGTATCAGCAGCAAACGTATGCTTGTATATAATCTTAATGCATGATTCCTATATAACCTATATGAAATGGGAAGCAACAGTTAGATTTCACCATATGACGGATTTACGGCCTGCCAGCAGGAACAATTACACACGCTTATAGCTACTTTGATAAGATCAGTTACATGTATGCAGACGGCGAGCTGCTGAATCGCTGAGGGTTAGAACAGTAGCATTTCAGGCACCAATCTCAAAGAGCCAGGATCTAAGATTGCTTGATGCCATGCCTGCATCGGAGAGTCGTGAGCTTTCTTGCAGATTCTGCTATTTTTTAGACATATTTGTCATCGGCAAATTCAACGTTTTTTCAATCATAGAGAGGAGTAGCATGCAAAAAAGAAAAAGAAAAGAGATATGTAATGACTCTGCCTTATCCAGTTACATATGCCCTTTCGCCATGCTGTACAAGGTCCAGACCGATCTCTTCTTCCTTTGGAGTGACCCTTATGCCGCCTGGCCATACTACATCCATTATCTTGATAATGAGTGCAGTGATGCCCATCGCCCAGGCAAGTGCAGCAAATGCGCCTACCGCATTTTCGTACAACTGAGCAGGGTTGCCAAAGGCAAGGCCGTTGTCTCCCCATGAGGTAAACCGCGCTTCTGCAAAGATGCCGGTCAGTAGAGCGCCTGCAAGACCACCGACGCCATGTACGGCCCATGTGTCAAGTGCGTCGTCCCACTTCCTCCTATTCTTGAACATAACTGCTGCATAGCAGACAATTCCTGCTAAAATGCCTATGATTAGCGCGGACATTGGTGACACAAATCCAGATGCCGGCGTGATGGCTACAAGCCCGGCTACTGCGCCAGAAGCTGCACCAACTGTTGAAGGCCTTCCAGTGTGCGCCCATGATATCAGAGACCATGTTACTGCCGCCATGCCTGTAGCAATTTGTGTTGCAACAAATGCACTACTGGCGTTGCTCGCTGCTGCACCAGCTGAACCTGCGTTGAAACCGAACCAACCGGTCCACAGAAGAGCTGCACCTAAGACAAC
>JAICHI010000179.1 GCA_025922735.1 Nitrososphaeraceae archaeon
ACCCTGCCGTGCAGCGTATGGATGCCATATGTCTTGATAAAGTGCGGCGTCTTACCTGAGCATCCGATGCCGGAAAATATCGTGGTTCTGTGTGGCGGAACTTGCAGATCTGCAAGCGCCATCTGGATGGCATTCAATATTCCGAAGTCGCCACAACCCGGGCACCAATCGTTGTGAACATCTGTCTTGTAATCTGATAATTTAAGCGCCACTTTTCAACACTTGTCTCCTTGGAGCATCTCCGCGTATTATTCTCTTTACACCATTATAAACCTCGTCAAGTGACATCGGTCTGCCGTTATATTTTACGATGTGGTAGTTGGCTTCTAGGCCGGTGTGCTGGCGCACCAGCGAGCCTAGCTGACCAGTGTAATTCATCTCTATGTCGATCACAGTCTTGGCATCTTTTAACATCGATTTGACCAGCTCTGATGGGAATGGGTGCATGAGACGAACTTGGATATATTTGACCCTCATGCCTTCAGCTGCCAATATGTCCATTGCATCCAATATTGCACCCTTGGTTGAGCCCCAGCTGATGATGACTGTATCGCCGCTGCCATAAGCCACTGCTTTATCTTCGTCAGGTATTTCCTTAATTGCAACATCCAGCTTAGTCATTCTCTTGTCCATCATCTGCACCCTTATCTCCGGGTCTTCAGTGATGTGTCCCTCCTCCGTGTGCTCATCTCCGCTGTTCCAGAAAATCGCATTCTTGGTACCAAGCACTACCATTGGGCTTATAGGATTGTTGGACAGCTTGAAGCGGAGGTAGTTGTCGGCTACTCCTTTGTCTTTCTCTGTTATCTGCTTTACCCGCAAGCCCCTGTCAATTGCAATCTTCTTAACGTTAAAGTTCTTGCAAGTGATGAGGCTATTTGCCATAGCCTTGTCCAGCATATGTATCACCGGCATCTGGTAGCGGTCTGCAAAGTTAAACACCTTCATAGTATCGTAAAAGCTCTCCTCGATGTCGCCTGAAGCAAACACTATCCTTGGGAACTCGCCATGGCCCGCATTAATTGCAAAGTTCAAGTCTCCTTGCTCGTGGCGCGTCGGGAGACCTGTCGAAGGACCTGTTCTCTGATAGAGGGAGATCACCACCGGCACTTCGTTCATGCCTGCCCAGCCAAGCGCTTCAGCCATCAGTGAAAATCCTGGGCCTGATGTTGCAGTGGCAGTACGGACACCGGTAAGGGCACTGCCAATCGCCATCGTGAGGGCTGCTATTTCATCTTCTGTCTGGATGACAACAGTCGAGCCTTTCTTGCCGGAATCATAAAGATCCAGTATCTCGTTTGCCTCGAGAAACTCACTATCGTCTGACGCAGGAGTGATCGGATAGTAAGTCTGGAATCGGCAGCCTGCGACCATCTTGCCTAGAGCAGACGACTGGTTGCCCTGCACTATTATCATGTCCGGCTGAGGAGGCTTTATCTTTAGACGATAGCTAAAGTTGCTCCCTGCAAATTTTGCCTTGGCATAGTTGTATGTGTGAACACAAGCCTGTACGTTCAGGTCAGCTACTTTCTTTTTTGTACGAAAGATGAATTGAATGGCCCTTGCTAACACTTCGCTATCAAAATCCATTATTGCCATCGAAGCCGAAAGCGCCATAACGTTTACCATACGGGTCAGCCTGCTGAGTGCAGGATCGTTTGCCTTTTGCGCAAACTCCTTTAAGAGCTGAAAGAATGGCATAGGGAACAAGATCACGCCACGTCTTTTGGCGTGCTCGAGTGCATCCTGCACTGTAAATCCTAGGCCTGCCTTTTGCAGCACCTTTTTAATACGCGCTACGGCGGGGTCGTCAACAGTTGGCACCTCGTCAAGCAAGGTGTTGACGATGTCTGAATCGTAGATTATGGCACCACTTGCAGTTACCTCTTCAAAGTGGCGAAAGATGGTTTCAGCATCAAACGAAACGAGCATACTGATCTCGTCAACATGAGAATGCACAGGTCTGTCGCTAATCCTTACAGTAAAGTAGCTGTGCTCGCCCTTGATGTTGGAATAGTATTCCCTCTTGCCAAATAGGTGCAGACCTCCTATGGCGCAGGCACGGGAAAAAATGTTCGCGGCAGAATCGACTCCGCTTCCTTGGGCTCCTCCTATTACCCAACTCAACGAATTCATAATGGTTTTTTCCAACTTGGATTCTTTCGCATGTCCTTCTTTTAATGCTTTAGAACTATTATCCGCCGCCCGTCGCAGCATCATAGAGGCAGCATTCGCATGAATCCTTCTGACCGCAGTAAGGGCAGACGCACATGCATGCATCAATGTGGTTACCGCAATTTTCGCAATTCACTTCTTCGATATTGCTGCCTGCCATCTTCTTCGTAATGTTCTCACGCAAGTAAACTAATTATACTTTTTTACCTGACGGTGACTGATTTTGCAAGGTTCCGTGGGAAGTCTGGATCCGCATTGTTCTGCAGCGCAAGGTAGTAAGAGAACAGCTGCAGCGGGATGATTTCAACTAGCGGGTACAGCAAGTCGTTGTCCATCTTAGGAATCTCTATCATCGCATCATAAATGTCATTTGGCACATTTGAAATACCAATTATCTTGGCACCCCTTGCCTTCACCTGATACGCGCTAGAAAGCATGTCGCTGTAAGTCCTGTCATCAGGATTGAGCACAAAGACCACTGCATTCTTATCCATCAGAGCAAGCGGACCATGTTTTAGCTCGCCTGCCGCAATTCCTTCTGCATGGACATAAGCGAGCTCTTTCATTTTTAGCGCACCTTCAAGTGCAATTGGAAAATGAATAGACCTGCCAAGTATGTAGATGTCGTTTACCTTTGGCATAGTAATGTTAACCAGCCTTTCGATACTCTCCTGCTGTGCAAGCATTTTCGATATCTTGTCTGAAATTATCTCCCTATCAAAGCCAATCTTGCCTCCACTGATCCTGTCAAGTATTGCATAGGCAAGCGACACCTGACCAGTAAAGCTCTTTGTTGCTGCAACGCCGATCTCAGGACCTGATTTGATGCTGAGCGAAACATCTGCAATCCTTGCAAGCGAGGACGTTTGAACATTTACAATGGACAGTATTTTTGCGCCAGCTTCCCTTGCGAGCTTGGTCGCCGATAGTACATCTGCGGTCTCGCCACTTTGAGATATTGCAATAATTACCGTATCTTTGTCTATTGAGTCCATATTGTACTGGAACTCACTTGCCATAACTGGCTCAAACCGCTTTTTCAAAAAGCGAGAGCCTATCATAGAGATTATGAGTGAAGTATGATAACTTGTGCCGCTACCGGTGACAAGGATATTGCTAGCGCTTACAATTGAGTCACAGAATGCATTTATCTTGTGCTCGTCTTGGTAGGTGGCGGCCTTGACACTTGTGCGTTGCTCAAATATTTCCTTGATCGTATAGTGTGCAAATTCACCCTTGTTGGCGTCAGCAAGCTCCCACGCGACCTTAGTGATGCCCCTTGTCACCGGTTCGCCGCTGAAATTGACAATACTGATGCCGGCCTTGTCGATTATTGCCATGTCTTGATTATCCAGAAACATTGCCTGATCTGTATATTGCAAAAAGCCAAGCACGTCACTTGATGCATAATAAGTATTGTCAGAAATCCCAATGACAAGCGGCTCGTCAAGGCGTGCACATGAAAGCGTGCCATTTGCAAACATAGCCACAAATGCGTACGACCCTTCAAG
>JAICHI010000180.1 GCA_025922735.1 Nitrososphaeraceae archaeon
AGCTCTTGATTAATCAAGAGCTGCCTATCCTGATTGAAAAGGGCCTACGTTGATGTTACAGAATTCCGTAACCTTAAAGAAAACTGTAACGTCCCAGAAAAGAAAACCTCTAAAGATGGCAAAATTCACGCTCAAATGTTGCCGTTGGTTATCTTCATGCGCCATGGTCAGGCGGAGAGCAATGTAAACAGGATCCTTGCAGGAAGGCATATGGAATCACATCTCACAGAGCAGGGCAGACAGCAAGTGGTGGATAGCGCAAAGCAACTGGTGAAAACTATTGCTATTGAAAAGGTCTATGCGTCACCTGTAGTTAGAACTGTAGAAACGGCTCAGATAGTCTGCCAAATACTTGGTACGGACTATGTGATTGATGAGCGATTATACGAGACCGAGATGGGCCGGCTTGTTGGGATGAACTACGAGGATATAACAACAAAGTACGGTGACGTTCTTACGAGGTTCTATTCAGATTACGACCCTATTCTTGAAAGCTTTGGAGTCGAATCATTTGCCTCTGTCAAACACCGAATCACGAACCTACTTGACGATCTATTGCAGAAACACGAAGATAGCAATGTCTTGATGGTCACCCACCTTGATCCAATCAAGGCAGCGCTTGCCACTTTGCTTGACTTAAGCCAAGAGACACTTCACAGATGGAACATTCGCAATGCTTCGTTTACAATATTAAAGCACGAAAGCAAGATCTACTCAATTTCCGGAGTCAATATTATGATGATGTACCGATACCCTATAGAATGATGAGATAACTTGCAAAACCTTAAATAAGATAGGAAAACTGATTTTTAACAGAAGAAGAAGAAGTGAAACAACAGATGGTCTCATATTCAGCGCTGGTCTTAATCTTAGTTCTAATCGCTGTGCTGACGCTTCTTGGAGTTAATTCTGCCGCCTTTGCACAGGAGACAACAGAGCGCTATTTGAGTGCAAGAATTGAGATTTGGGCGCTTTTCTACAGGCTAATGGTCGTAGCATTTGTTATTGGGGCAGTTGTCATGGGGACTATGACTTACGTTATATGGAGATTTCGTGAAAGTCACCCAAAGAATAGAGGAGACATCACTCCAGCAGCTGGTGGAGGTGCACACCACTAATGGGACACGGTACATTAGAATGGGTGTATGTCGGTGTAGTAGTCGCTGTGCTGATTTACATTGGAGCCGACGCATGGAATGTTGAAACATTTCTAGACCATGCTCCAGAAGATGCCCAAGTCGTAAAGGTCACAGCTCAACAATGGTTCTGGACATTTGAGCATGAAGATGGAAGGCGAGAGCTAGGTGAGCTGCACCTCGTCAAGGACATTCCATATAGGTTTGAGGTTACTTCTTTAGATGTCATTCATTCTTTTAATACGCCAGACTTTGCAATGATGATTGACGCCGTGCCAGGCAGGATAAACTCGATATGGTATGTCCCGGATCAAGCTGGCGAATTTCTAATACAATGCAGAGAATATTGCGGATTTTCGCACTACCAGATGAGAGCCAAGCTATTTGTGGAAGAGCCAGCAGGCGGTGGAGAACAGGAAGCGCAAGTGACTAATGCTTCTGCTACAAATAACCTGATTCCGCCGTTAGGCGCTGCAGCAGTCGCAAGCTGAGTTCTCTTTTTATAAGTTATTATGCAATATTTTGATCAATGAATAGAATGATAATGAGCATGCCCACTTCCGATGTGCTAAAACAAAATGCTTTTATTGATATTGTCTTCAATGTATGACCAATATAGAGAGGGGCATGATGCGAGTTGGTTCTAGAAGTTAGAAAACCACGCCCGCTGTGGGAGATCCTGTTTTCGACTCACCATACGGATATCGGCTTGCTGTACATTATCTTTTCCTTAACTCTCTTTTTCTTAGGTGGAGCGCTTGCTATTTCGATCAGAACAGAACTTTTCTTACCCGGTGCACAGGTATTTGAAGATGCTAATACATTCAACCGAGTTTTCACCGTTCATGGCACAACAATGCTGTTCCTGTGGGTAATACCATTTGCTGCTGGCATAGGCAATTACCTGATACCAATCATGGTAAGATACAAAGACATGGCATGGCCAAAGCTGAATGCAGTCGCATTCTGGATGATACCAGTAGGCGCCGCCTTGGTATGGCTTGGCTTTGCAGACACGACCTGGAATGCCTACCCTCCTTATTCTATCTTGCGCGCACCGGGGCCTGCTGCTGAGATGTGGATATTTGGGCTAAAGATCTTGGGAATTTCATCAATTCTAGGCGCCATCAACTTCGTTGTTACTATCTTGAAGATGAAGCATCCTGATCTGCCCATGATGAAGCTGCCTCTTTTCACATGGTCCATCCTTTCTACATCTCTTATAATCCTCATGTCTATGCCGACCTTTGCTGCTGCTCTGATAATGTTATATACTGACAGACTTGGAGTTTCCGGTTTCTTTAATCCTGCAATGGGAGGAGATCCGCTAGCGTATCAACATCTCTTTTGGTTTACATTTCATCCTGAGGTCTATGTATTCGTGATACCGGCAATCGGTATGATATATGAGATAATTCCCAAGTTTTCGCGAAAACCTATATTCAGCTATACTTCGGGAATAACGGCATTCATATTGCTGACGATAGTCTCTTTTGCCTCCTGGGCTCATCATATGTTTGCAACAGGTATGAGCTTTACAGAAAAAACAGTATTCATGATAGGCACATTGGCAGCTGTTCCAGCTTCAGCTATGCACATTTTCAACTGGATAGCGACAATGTGGGGAGGCAGAATCCGATTCAAAGCACCAATTGCATTTGTGGTTGGTGGGATCATAACGTTCTTCCTAGCGGGAGCTGGAGGTGTCGTAAATAGTGCAATGCCACTTGACTTTCTAACACACGATAGTTACTGGGTAGTAGGGCATATGCATCTCTTTCTTATGGGCATCATAACTTTTGCATTTGTGGGCTTTATCTATTACCTATTCCCGCTCATAACTGGCAGAATGTACAACGAAAGGGCAGCTATGATTCAGTTCTGGCTTATGTTTATAGGAGTATTCCTAGTATTCGTTACACAGCACTTGCTTGGACTGTACGGCATGCCTCGTCGTGTAGTCGATTATGTGCCTGTTGAACCGCTTATCATTATGAACCAGATCTCGACAGTAGGCGCGTATATGTTGCTTGTTGGTATGGGAATATTCCTATTCAATCTGATTAAAAGTGCGGGATGGGGCAAACCGGCAAATATGGAAGATCCATTTGGTATTAGAGAGAAGTATTATGACTATAGACGGCGTGAGCCTCACCACTAAAGATAGGGAGAGAAAGAGATACGAGTTCGCATGACTCACACAGTGAAGATAAAGAACCAATAATCCTCACATCGCCTAGAAGGTTTGGAAAAGGGCTTGCAATAGTGATAGTCACAATAGCCATAGGGGCAGCAATCCTAATTCCATTCTTTGACGAGATGTATGAAATTCCGCCACCTGTGACCCAAATACGCACAGAGAGTCCGGCTGCAGAGGAGGAGGAGCAAGCTCCAGCAGAACCAGGCACCACTGCTATAGCGATACTTCAAGGGGCAGCGGTACAGGGGAGCCCAGACTATGATCCAGACGCAGCGCAGGTGCCCGTTGGCAACACTATAGTTTGGGACAATCAGGACACCGTTCCTCACACT
>JAICHI010000181.1 GCA_025922735.1 Nitrososphaeraceae archaeon
GCCTATCTTGATATCGATTGTGCCTTGTGTCCGAGCATTATGAAGGTTTCATCATCTTTATTGGTTTCATCAGCGACTGCTAAAACTCGTGGAGCATATCATTACCCACGATTACTTTCGCTTAGAGATATACGTTGATGCGGAACATGACTATTATTCCTCTTGTGGTACTATTCTAGATAAAGAACCCTTTGTTGGATGAAACGTTAGTACATACAGGAATCCATCAGGACCAGTCTCAATATCAGTGATACTACTGGGGAATCTTGTACTAAATGTTACTTCAGTCCTCTCTCTGTCATTGCTTGCTACTAGATCATCAGATAGTCTTGAGTCTCCAAATTTCAAGCCAGATCTGTCTTCGTTTACTTCAAAAAAGTAGAGGTGACCGTTGTTTGCATCTGCAACAAAGATATTATTGGTATAATCATCACCTAACCTATCTGAATTATAAAATTCTATATCTGTAACACCCACGGCTCTTCCCCAGCTAAATACCGGGTCTGCATATGAAGAAGAACCAAGAAAATTAACCAAATTATTCTCAGATGTTACGTTAGACCTTTCAATTGGCCCCATCACTGTTGTCCATCCACTGTTAAAGCCTGGTCTGACAAGATTAATTTCATCAAATCCATCAGGACCATTTTCAGTGTCCCATAGAATGTGTGTTAAAGGATCTATCGCGAGGCCAAAGCTGTTTCGAATGCCATAAGCATAGTACTTGCTTAGATTTGCATAGCTTTCATCGCTTCTGCTAACATCTAGAAATGGATTGCCTTGAGCCGGTGAACCATCCGGATTTATTCTCAGTATCACTGATGTATCATCAGGCAGAGAGCCGTTTTTGAAATTCTGAAGCATTCCCTTTCTGTTAAGATCTCCAATTACAGCATAGATATGCTTATTTTCTGAATCAGCTATTAATTTACCACCGTTATGATTTTCTCCTGGTAATACAGGGAGATCCAAAATCAATGTTCCATTTGAAAGAGATTTGTCTGTAGGGTTCCATTCAAATCTGTATATCCTGTTGCCTAATACCTCAGATGCATTTCCCTTGCTAGCCTCTGTGAGGTAAAAAAATGCAAATGTTGATGTTGGTGGCGGCGATGTTGCGCTAGCATTATTGATACTATTACCTCCTGCTGGTATTGTTGCTTGATTATTACTACGCGCTTCTGCTATTGCAGTGGTATGTAAGTCCGCCATGTTATCAAGTACATCAACTCCAAGCAACCCTCTTTCAGTCTGATCGTTAACAGTAAAATTCAATAATGATATTTTGGACTTATTTTCATTTATAAAGAGGATTACCTCACCACTTTTTTCTAAAATTAGCATATCGCCATGATTACCAATAAAGGCCATACTTGTTGGAGATTCAAATCCCTCAGTCACGAGCTCTACCTCCAGGTCGCTATCATCAAGGATAGTAACAGGAGTGTTATTATCCGATGCTTCTGATTGTGGAGATAATACTACTGTTTGCTGTGGCAATAATTGTTGTTGTGCTGATGCTGGATCCTGCTGTTGTACTCTGCTTATAGTCACACTGGGAAAGACTAAAAGCCAGACATCTATTAGAATGACTAAGAAACAAACAATTCTCTGTTGTTTTGAAACCATGTCACCTTTAGATGGTTGACCCTGTGAAATAAGATTTATGAATTGTCTAATTTTATCCTATCAATAATTCTAGAAGATATCATGCAGAATTGTTACCGACTTGCGCAAGTTATTCATTGGGATGTGCTAATGTCTTCTCTTTGCAGTAAGTATGCAATTGTATTGTTGCCGTAATCTTAATGAACCAGTTCGTCGTTGCTAGAATGCGTGTGTATGTGTAAGTCTTATTGTCGTTAACTCTTGCTATACACAAACCTCTCTATCTTCTTAACGTATCTTTTTTTAGCATTTTACAATTATACACCCTGAAGCCTGATCCTGGAGAAATATCCGTTTCACATAAGATAAAGAAATTTGAAAGCAAGGGTAGCCAACGGAAATCAGTTCAAAAAACTTCATAAAAATTAAACCCCAAGTCAAAAACTGACCATGACTAAAAGAAGAAGATAAGCCAGAATAGCGAACATTAGTATCAAAGGATGAATGCTTCTGACTAACAACCTACTTTGCAGTCGAATTAGAATTTGAGTTTGCATTGGAGTAATTTATCTATAGATGTTATGAAACAGTCCATAAGTACTCTTAAATTGTGGTTTCAATTAATGGGATGCATAGCTTGCTGCCACGTACTGCTATAGAGACAACAAAGATATACTATGGCGAAGAGGATGCGATGAAAATACTAGTGCAAGCAATGGCAAATGTGAAAAAAGAAGCAGTGGTTTGCAGCGATGCTAATTCTCCTGCTTTCTCTATGGCTATGGAACCAGTAAAGAAAGTATACATTGCCTTTATGGAAACGGGGGTAAGAATAAGGCAAATTGTCGAAATTACCAAAGATAACTTGCACTATTGCAAAGAGTTTATGGAATATGTTGAATTACGTCATATGGATAATGTTAAGGGGAGTATGGCAGTTTCAGAGACAGAGTACGTAGCTACTGCAGTTTTAAAGGGTTCGATGCCTGTAACTCAAACTATATACAGCAATGTTAAGGCCTTTTTAGAACAGCAGCGCTATTTCTTTGAAAATTTATGGGGCAAAGCAATTCCAGCGGAACAAAGGATAAAGGAGCTTGAAGAAGAGACACCACCCCAGAGAATGGAAACTGTTTATGGCCAAGAAAATACAATCCAAGCAATTTTGAAATTTATCTCAGAAACGATGCAGGAATTCTGCATTTACGCAGACTCTTCTTGTCCTTCAGTGGCCATGAGTGTCGAATCAGTTGTACAAGCATATAGTGATTTCAAAAATGCTAGAAATGGTAAAGCTAGATGGATCACAGAAGTTAATCCATCGAATATACAACATATTAGAAAGTTAGCGCAATTTGCAGAAGTTCGCCATTTGGATGGCATAAAGGGTAATGCTGTAGCTGTTAATGAAAATGAATGTCTGACTACTATAAATTTGAAAATGGGAGATTCTGCTCCATATGCAATTACAAATACTGTCAGGGATATAGTGGAGCAACAAAAGTTTACCTTCGAAACATTATGGGCTAAAGCAGTACCTGCCGAACATAGAATAAGAGAAATCGAACAAGGTGTAGAACCTCAAAGAATAGACGTAGTTTATGATGCAGGACAAACATTAGCGTTGTATCAGTCGCTGATAATGTCAGCTGAGAAGGAAATAAAAATAATGTTCCCTACAGCCAATGCATTAATTCGGCAAGACAAAGCTGGTATATTGTTTTTGCTTCAAGAAGCTGCGAAAAAGTGTCAAGTAAAGGTACTGATACCAAATGTTGAATTAACTCGCAATTTCATACCTACTAACAATAGCACCAGCATCACTACCAGAGTTATTGAGCAGCAAGAGAACGGTAAAGCCACTATTCTTATTGTAGATAACAAAGCATCATTGATGATGGAGCTAAAGGATGACCGCAAGAAAACATTCCATGAAGCAATAGGATTATCAACATACTCTAACAGCAAGGCAGGCGTTTTATCGTATGTTTCAATGTTTGAAAGTCTATGGA
>JAICHI010000182.1 GCA_025922735.1 Nitrososphaeraceae archaeon
AAAAACAGATGGCAGAAAAGGTAAGTGTATACGACTTTTACGTCATAAACAAGTGAATGTCATGAGCTTTCAATTGCTACTAGCAAAGATATATTCACCACTCGACTGCATCAGCATGCAGGAAGATTGGGTGATCAATAATACAAGTTGTTTTAGCACAGGAATCGGCTACAACCGGTCCCATACTGAGTGGTGTCTACTCGCTAGGCATGGTATGCTTGCTACTACTCAAGTAGCTAAGCATGTCATGAGCTTAAAATAGTCGACAAGTGCTCAACAGCTAGCGGCGAGTAATAATCGAACCAATCAGGAAGGATGAAAAGCTAGTAAAATCGTCCCATGTTGAAATGCATTGCTGGTACGACACTTATCGGACCTCGAAGACATCCTCCCTTGCAATATGTGTGGGGGTAATTAGCCAAAAGGGGATGTAAGCAAAATTGGTGTCCATTACACAGACAAAGAAATGAATGAGAAACCACAAATATTAAAGACGTAACAACCAGACGTATCATTCTCATTTCTTTGAATTCTTGCTCCGAAATCAAAATATTCAATCACTATCATAATCTACTCGCGAATAGTAGTGCTTATTTGCATGAGCTTTATTTGTAGAATTATTCACCTAAGGTTCTGGCCTATATGAAATCTTGACAACTTTAAGATCTTCTGCTGCTTCAACATTGTAATGAATGGCGCTTGCCTCTTTCACAAGCGGAGAAGTCTCATCGTATCGCGCGCTAAAGTGTGTCAGCAACAGCTTATTGACCTCTGCCTTTTTTGCTATCGTTGCGGCTTCAGCTGCAGTCGAATGCCCGTTCTCAATAGCCTTTTCTTGCTTGTCCTGGCTGTATGTGGATTCAAAGACCAAGACGTCGCATTCTTTGAAGAATCCGGCTAGCTCGTCTGTCGGTCTTGTATCTCCTGAGATACCTATCTTTCTCCCTTTGCGGGGCGGGCCGACAATATGGCTAGGCTTGATCGTTTCGCCTCCATAGACGATGTTCTGTCCACGTTGAAGCTTGCTGTACAGATCGCCCTCGGGAATCCCTAGGCGCTTTGCCACTGTAACATTAAAGGCGCCTGGCCTATCAAATTCCTCAAGGCAGTATGCAAAAGAAGGAACAGAGTGCAGAGTCTCGCAGCATGATACTTGATAGTCCTTTTCCCTTACTACCAGTCCACCTTTCTCTATTTTACGCACAATGATATCAAATGTAAGCCTGAAATTGATGATGCGCATATTCTCTCGAAGGAACTCTTCTAGTCGCGGCTCACCGTAAATGTCGATACTCTTTTCTCTTCCTTGCAGGCCCATTGTCTGAAGGAGTCCAAGTAGCCCTACACAGTGGTCGGCGTGCATATGCGTAATAAAGATCTTCATTTTCCTATTCATCCCGAGGCCAGCTTTGATAAAGTTGCGTTGCATTCCCTCGCCGGCATCAAAGAGCAAGAGCTCAGCTCCCCTCATGAGCGCAATGGAAGATAGCCCACGGTCTGCGGTAGGCACAGCTGACGAAGTACCCAAAAAAACGAGCTGCATATCCACCATACTGCGGGATTTATGATAATGACGGCCAAATTTATGCTAATAGCGAGACTTGAGCACCGATGCAATTTCTGGACTTAGCTCAACCTTGGAATACTCGCCTGGCACCGAATTTGTGGAGACAATGTCCTGAACGCCAGCAGACTTGATTTTCTGAGCTGCGTCTCTAATTAGTAATGCATGAGTGCACATTGCAAATATCTTCCCTACTCCTTTTTTGTGAAGAACTTCGGCCGCCTTAATGATGCTGCCGCCGCTACTTATTATGTCGTCTATCACTAGTGCATCCCTCTTAGAGATATCCAGCTCGAGCTTTTCGTCTACACTCACCTCTCCCGTGACTCTATGACGGGACTTTTTCAAAACAACGACCTCTATGTCTAGAAGCCGGGCAAACTCCTTTGCCCTATTGGCTCCGCCTGAATCAGGCGACACTGCAACTGGATCACGCAATTTCATCTTGGAGGCATAGTCTGCAAGGAGTGGAACTGAAGAAACATTCTGAATGCTCGTAAAGTATGACATGGCAAGCTGACTGTGTATGTCAACTGTAATGACATGCTGAACCTCTACTGCTTGAAGCAATTTCGCCACCAAGCCAATGCTCACCACCTCACCTTCGAGAAAAGCCTTATCCTGGCGAGCGTAACAAAGGTAAGGAATGACTGCACATATATCCTGCGCACCGTCGTCTGTACACTTTTTTGCCATCATCAGTAGTTGTATCAGGTGCGTGTCAACAGGTGGATAGGTTGATTGCACGATAACACAATTCTTACCGACCTTGCCAAGTTTGATGTTACTTTCGCCGTCTGAGAATATTCTCAGATTTGCGACAGTTAGCTGTACTCCAAGCCTCTTTGCAATATTGTTGGCAAGATCAATTGATGCCGGCCCTGCTACTACTGATATCTCAGTCAATGTTTCAGACAGGTAGAACAATCTGCATCCTAATATCTAATCTCTCTCTCTGATGACAGAGTTTTTACAATAACCGTTCAATATGAAAAAAGCTTATAGTTGACATGTCTGATAACAACTATTACAACTTTGTGCGAAGGTCTTTTTTAGACAAGTTGCATGCATTGCTGTATAATTGTATTGTATCACTTTTTGCTTCGCTCGTTATGAACGAGGAACTAAAGTAGAGGTACAATCACCACATCCAGAGTTTTAGATTGTAAACCTGTGTACTTTGCCCGTATTGATAATTTCTGAGATCATGTCAGCAATTCTGTTTGTGTCAATTCCATGATACTTGCCTCTGGCTCGGTGAAACTTTTTTCTAGCCCTAAGTAAAATAGAGATGCAAACATCGGTCTCATTCTTTTCGTCATGGACAAATGCAGCCGCTACAAGTATGATTCCGTTTAAGATTTCCTTTTCAGTGCCTGTCGCATTTTTCCATACATATTCAAGATTTTCATGAGCTTCCCAATACCTCTCATCATTGAATAGCTGTACTGCACGCTTGACAGCTTTATCCTTCTCCATGTGGCGCTCTAGGATTTCCTCATAGCCGGCCAATGGAGCAATGGCTTCAACCCTTGCGATTATCATTTTCACATCCATGCCCTCAGATATGCTAGTATCAAACTCGATGTACTTTTTGGAAATACGAGCATCACGGATAATGGCTTCGGGCTCAACAAGTTCCCTTGCTCTATGAAGAAGGATAGTAGCGTGCTTCGAGCTATATGGCACGGTATTCTGTAAATGCAACATGTATCGTCTCATTCACTGATATAGCGTCATCCTGCTACAAAAATAAATCTCTCTTCTTAAAATAGCCTCAACTAGTAACATTATGATCCATATTAACATTGGTTACATTGAATAACCTGCCTGTACATTTGTGTGGTATTTACTTGTTAGACCAAAACTACTGCTAATATCTGCAAAAGCAGCTGACCTTGTAAGCATCACTATCGCCTTTTATTCCTTCTAGGCAAGCCAGTCGCTGGTGCGGCGTAGGTGCTGTTGTTGCTGCCGCAGCCGCTGCCGCGGAAAACATTCTGGTCTCAATTCTCGCACTCCTAGCCATATATG
>JAICHI010000183.1 GCA_025922735.1 Nitrososphaeraceae archaeon
CAGAACTCAAACCAAAAAAGAATAATAGAAATTAGACTTCATTGAAGGTAGGTGCTTGAAAAGCAGAATGTGCTGAATAGGGAGGCGATGCTGTGCAGGAATCTGATTAGTCCAGAGTTCATGTAAGACGAATGCAGAAAAAATATTACGATCTAACTAGACCATTATCCATCTTCGATCTTCTAGTAGAAACCCTTTCTTTTGTGCAAAGGGTAAGATCTATCTACAACCGAATTAGTCATCTACAGGTCCAGCTGCATCTGACGAGACAATATTCGCTTTCTGGCGATAATTCTCACGATAAAAGAGCAAGTATATGTAGTAGTCCCAGCATTTGAACTGCCTGCTAAGAGCCTAATGGCAGTAACAAATACTTTGCATTATTTATCCATCCGTTACCAGCGCTCATAGTGCACAAGCTGTTCGTTCTCGATCCGTTCCAGCTTGGCAGGACTTTCGTCAGGATACCCTAGGGTAATTATACCGATAGGCTTTACGTATTCTGGCAGCTCTAATATCTTTGCTATCTTGTCATCTTCAAATGCGCCCACAAACCCTGCGCCTATTTCCTCATTTACTGCAGTGAGCAAAATGAGCATTGATGCAAATGCCCCATCTATGGTACTATAGAAATCTCTCCCTCGTTGACCATAGCGGCCTACTGAGCGAGAGGTGTTTGAGCATACTACTATCAATACCGGTGCCTCTTCAATAGACTTTTGGTTCACAGAAGCCTGCCTTAGCTTTTTCTTTGTTGCAGGATCTGTTACAATGATAAACTCCTGCACCTGAGTGTGGCCGGCACTTGGCGCCTTGCTGGCGTTCTTTATCATCTTGCTGACTATCCTATCTGGAATTTTGTTGGGTAAGTATTTCCTTATCATTTTCCTTTTCCGGATAACGTGGTCAAATTCCATGATGATCTATATATGACACTAATCCTTTCCCTCAATGAAAAGCTAACTGATAACTACAATGTGTGACAAGTTATATGCAGTATATATATGTCAACCAAAGATATGAAAAGGAATCCTGAATCAAAAGGCGGCGCAGGCCCCGCGACAAATGCATCATTTGACCCAGAGCGAGGCTACGGCACTAGTGAGCAGAAAGAAAGAATCAAACAACAAGCAAGCAAATAACAATATGTTCTCACCTTCCGCCATAGGTTTTTCTTAAACTGAAAATCCATTAATATTTTTATTATATCATGAGGGCCCCGATTCTGAGTGTGAACGAAAAGGACAAGTGCTGGGTTTTCACTCAACACACCTGTCTAGAATAGTTCATGGTCATCTCAAGATTGAACTTTGTAATGGTGAGTTGCACCAGCAAAAAAGCACAGAATATGGTTGGTAGAATTGTTTCATGTAACTGCAGGCCGGTTCGGGCAGGTCACCATCTAGATCAAGTTCGTGCCCGTCCATTTCTGATCATGAGTAGAAATCCTCTCCGTGAAGCGGCATGAACCAAGAAGTATTTGAGAGGCTAAAATAAAAGACAAGATGCTTGGCACTATGCCAGAGTCACACAGATAATTTTTTCTTTTCGAGGAATCTGTCAAACTTGAAGAGGCTGGGCGCCTGCCTGTAATCCTTCTGAGCGTTATCTGCTTACTTGACCCCTGCAGGACCCTTGTTTTCTTTGTGTTCTAACTTCATGTGTTCCTCCTTGTCTTGAACTGTTGTAAATGTGATGCCACACTCATTGCATTTGAGTTCGTTATTGCCTGCTGTTGAAGATGATGACATGAAACATTATGAGGTAGCTTTTATAGAATAAGTGTGTTTTTATGAATTTCCTCTACATCCGGGCATGATGCAATCCATAATAGATATCTTGCCTGGAACTGTTCATGGTAAGATTTGGCATTCAAGCGCCACATGAGCAGATCAACCCTACTGATCTTTTGAACGATGTTATCATAATGGAGCGATACGGCATCGAGAAGTGCTGGTCAAGCGATCATTATATGCCTTGGTGGCACACTGGGGCCACAGGCGGTGCAGCTTGGCCTTGGCTTGGGGCAGCGCTTGCCAAAACAGATAGGATAGTAGTGGGTACGGGGGTTACCGCACCAATTTTACGTTACAACCCTGCAGTCGTGGCGCAGGTCTTTGCTACGCTTGGATACATGTTCCCTGGCAGAGTCTTTTTGGGGCTTGGAAGAGGCGAGTCTTTAAACGAGGTGCCTGCGGGAACTAGCTGGCCCTCAAATAAAGAGAGGTTCGAGAGGCTTGAGGAAGCAATCAAGCTGATAAAACTTCTATGGATGGAGGATTGGGTAACCTTTCAGGGTAAGTACTATCAGGTCAAGGACTCAAATCTCTATGCCAAACCGTTGCAGCCAATTCCAATATTCATAGCGGGGATCGGCCCCCAGTCCGCAAGGCTGGCCGGCCAAGAAGCAGATGGCTTTGTAACAAATGAGGTTAATCCTGAGCTGATAGAAAGCAAGCTTTTGCCTGCGTTCAGAGATGGGGCAAGGAAGGCAGGCAGAAATCCTGAAGCTCTAGACAAGATATTATTCCTGCTTGCATCGTATGACCCTGATAAGCAAAAGGCGCTTGAATCTATAGCCTATTGGCGTGGGGCGATGGTGAAGGCATTTTTTGAGGTGAACTTTCCCGACCCCCGCAAGATAGAGGAAAGCGCACAGGTGGTTGGAATGGACACAATGGAAAAGATGATCCTAGTAGTGTCTAGCGCGGAAGAGGCGATGAAAAAGCTGGACAAATACGTTCGATTGGGTTTCACCGAAATTGTGCTCATAAATTCCAGCCCAAACAGAGAGATCTTTATCAAGCTTTTATCACAGGAAATAGCACCTGCAATGAAAGTGTTATAACCTGCTGCTCTGGTTCCTAGCTAGAGAGCCTCCTTTGTCCACAAGCTGGGAATCAAAGTCCTTGCAACAACAGCAAACGACTACTACGGCCTTAAAAAGCGAGAATATTTATTGTTGCTACAGGATTCTTCTTTGGGTTTGAGCAAAATCGGTCATGGGAGACTTTTACTGGTTCCCTCAGTAGAACTCTAGAAGCGTTCTTTCCGTTTTTCAATTTGCAAGCTGTAGAGGTTTGGGAGATATGATATTAAGAGCAACCATGCTACCAATGGTTGGTTTGTTGTTTATTACTCTACGACGAAAACTGGAAAGAAGGTTTAGACATTGAGAAGGAGCCTCAAAAATTCATTACGGTCTAGATTTGATGGATAAAAGTGTCCAAGCCATCCATCATAGGACCATCTCGAACATCCAACATAGAGTTTCTGAAATCAAGTATTGATGTCATCCGTAGCCTATAAGGTAGTTGCAAGCTAAGACCAATTCGGCTTTGTTTCCCAACTTGCCATCGGATACCATCGTATATACAGCAGTCTCTTTAGGTTTTAGGTTCCTTACCTTATTACTTTCTCGTTCTCTTTCCTTCTACTATTTCCTATCGAAGAACCACCAGAACAGTAGTGCCCCTAACAACCACCACATATGATGAAAGACGGTTGCATCTCTTATCTTTTAAAAGCTTTATCTCATTCTTTCTACTCAATCTCTAGAAGAGATATCGACCAGCA
>JAICHI010000184.1 GCA_025922735.1 Nitrososphaeraceae archaeon
TAAAGTTCGTTGATATATTTCCGTTGACTTTATAGCCCTGTATAATTCTGTCACATTCAAGTCTCCGACCAATTATTAATTAGCCGTGCAAGCAAGCATATGTATGCATTTTTGCTATATTAGAATAAATCGGTATAACAATTATTAATGTACCTTGACAAGTATTAAATAAAGGTCTGGAAGTACCAGCTCTTGAAAAATGCCTGCTCAAATGAAGGTTCATCCGTCATTTTTCAAGGAATTCGCCACTAAAACTTGGGTCTCCCCGATAGAGATTATAAAGGAGCTTGTAGAGAATGCCTTTGATGAGGACGCGACAAGAGTTCTTGTCACCGTACTAAGCAATGGTTCTATTGTCATTGAAGATGACGCAGGAATGGATCAGAATGGAATGGAGAAATTTCTGCTTTTGGGCTCGCCCCATAAAAGGACTGAATCCGTTTCACCTAGGCTGAAAAGACTTAGAACAGGCAGATATGGCACAGGCAGACTATCATTCTTGACATCATTTGAGAGTATGAGAATAAGAACAAGGCGTGAGAGTTTCACAAAAGCGCTTGTCATCAATGCAGATGTGCTTGAAAGGCTGTATACGGGTAATGCCAAGCTTGATGACTTAAAGGAGTCTCCACTTAAGCGAGACGGAACAGAACTTGTCATGGCTGGGGCCAAGACCCAACTGGACTTATTCAAAATAATCAAAGAGATCCGAAAACTAGCAGTGCTAAGGCAACCTCTATTTGAAGTATACATCAAAACTACCGAGAAATTCAAAGAGTGGAATTTTGATGGATTCCAGATTATAAAGGCCCCTGAAATTCAAGGCCACAGGATACCCGTCAACCTTGACAACGGCAAATTAGTTGGCGAAATCATTATCGCTAGGAGACCACTGTCAGACGACGAGCGGGGAATAGCTGTCATGGTTGGAAATCATATCGTGACCCGCAGCAACTTTGGCTTTGACACAAAGCTGAACCGTGTAACGGGTTTTGTCAGATGCGACAGCCTCACAACTAGATTCGCAGACAAGTCTGCAATCATCGAGGACAGCGAATATACCAAATTCAATCAGCTTATGAAATCCTTTGTCATTGATAGAGTCATTCCGGGTCTGACTGAATATGAAGATGTATTGATAACTCGGGAAGAATCCAGGATTTATCGTGAAATCGACAAGATACTTGGTCAAGCCATGATCGAAAATCTAGAACTTGAAGAGGAAGTGCAAGGGTACGAACTAGTGCAAGTAAAAGAACGAGTGAGGGCTACACACGATCAGGAACATGAAAAGCATCCAGATAAACTGCATTCTGATGACAACCCCCAAGTCGCAGACTATGACAAGATCCAGCCCTCCCCGCTTGAGAGTTCAGCAATTTCCAAGCCAGATGATATAGGACCGCGTGCTGTCACAGAACCGCATCCTTCAGGCAGCTTTTCTAATACGCGTGATGGGACCGTAGTAGAGATGGTGAATGAAACACAAACCAACGGCACAGTGATCAAAACAACGAATGTCCGTAAACCAATACTGAAGAAGACATTTGCACTCAAGAGAATAGGCTACAAGGTGATCCCATATGAAGATGAAAGTGATTCGCGATACAGCTTTATTACCGAAAATATTGTTTTTGTAAATAAAGCCAATCCAACTTACAAGGCAGAAGCCTCAAGAGGAGATGAGTTCCTTATGAGGCACGTCATAAGCATTGTTGCTGAGGCAGTTGCCCAGACGAAACACCCTGAGGGCAAGGACGCGCTAGAGTTACAGAATAGGCTTGTGGCTGAAGCCATCAGGATACACGACACCAATGTAACAAAACGTTAGACGTTCATTAGAACCATCTTCTGCTATGGCAATTTTGACTTTCTAATAGAAACGACTAAATCTAACTTGGACGGCGATGTACATCGCATATGGCCTTTGAATTCATGCCGGGCGCGACAGTAGTTGGTATATCGTACAATGATGGTGTTTTACTAGCAGCAGAGAAGAGAGTTTCATTTGGGAACTTTGTAGTCAACAAGAACATTAAGAAGACATTTCCGGTAACGGACCATGTTGGAGCCGCATGCGCTGGAATGGTCGCCGACATGCAGGTACTTGTAAGGCAGGTCGAGGCGTTGGCCAAGATCCGCAGGTTGGAGACAAGACGCAACGTTCCTCCAAACTCAATCGCAAAATTGATGTCTGTTATTATGTTTGAGAGAAGGTACTTCCCACTGCTAACTCAGGTCATTGTGGGCGGTATCAATGAGAAACCCGAAATCTATACCCTTGACCCACTTGGTTCAGTTCTGCCTGATGATTATGCTGCAGTAGGTACAGGAGCAGAAATGGCACTTGGCATCATGGATGCAGAATTTAAACCAAATATGTCTGAAGAGAAAGTTAGAGAATTGGCTACCCGCGCTATCAGGTCCGCGATCGCACGTGATACTGCAAGTGGAGATGGGATCGACATACTGTATGTAACAAGAACTGGCCATCGTGAAGAAACCATAAAACCCTCATAATGTCTATATTCTCTTGTAGGCTTCCCAGATTTTGTCGGTAAGGTAGTGAATGGTGTCTATGACGTAGCCTTTGGTCATTGCTTTTGCCACTTCGCTGTCTTCAAGAGCAAGTCCGACAGCAACTCCCTTTCCATGCGTCTGATCCCTTACTACTACAATCTCTCCTTTTTTGAAGGAGTCAAAATTTATTATGCCGGGCCGCATCACCTTGGCACCGTCGCAAACAAATTTCAACGCGCCCCTGTCTATTGTCACTGAAGGAAAGCGCTGCAACTCTTCCTGCTTGCCAAGGAAGGGCACTAATAGGCCTCGTACTTGGACTGCAACTATCATCTTGTCGGCAGCCAACAGCCACTTGTCTCGCTCGATTTCATATACTTTGATATTCTTGACCTTTGGAAGAATGTCTGGCGGCCACGAAGAATCGAACCTATCGAAAAGCTTGCCAGTTTCAGTCTTTGATAATACGAATATCTTCAGGGCGATCAGAATATCGGTGCACCAACGATAATTAATCTGTTGCATTCACACTCAAGACTTCTACATCAGCCTCAGACTTTCGCCGCTTGCCACGGTTCTTGGTTTTCATCATACCTTTTGCCGAGAACAAGTCTTGCAAGGGAGATTGTATCCCGTATGTGCATCTGAGCTTTTGTCGGATATTTGGTGGCTTCGAAAATTGTTATTTGGAATGAGTTTTTATTTTCAAGAGCATAAGCAAGGAGACCTGCGTTCTGGAATGATGTATCTTCCGATCATCTGTAAAGAACTGAGCTATACAGCTGGATTTCAGTTTGCATAGTTGTAAAGGCCTAGGGGTTAGTATGTGTTATTTCTTGCCAGCATTCCAGACAGTACTCACCGTTGATTTGGAATATTTCAGCAGGGTTGACTTGACATTCTATACATTGGCAAGACTCCGTATCTGCAATTCCTTTAATTTTATTGACTGCTTTATTCAAAATCTGCATCCTTAGGTACAGAAATTCTTTACTAACTTGCAATATTTATACGTTTTTCATATCCTAA
>JAICHI010000185.1 GCA_025922735.1 Nitrososphaeraceae archaeon
CAACCTGAAATCCTGTGTCATTGATATTGTTTTCCAAGAAGGAAATGCCAGCTAGAAATGAAATTATTGTAACAGCCAACGCCAGCGTCCCCTTTAAATCGATAGTCTGTTTCTTGATAGAAGAATTCTCATTATCATTTCTCCCTTCACCCTCCACTTTTACCTCCGAGGTTGCCAGATTCCTGACTTGGATAAGCTTCCTGATCACCAGGCCAAGTATGACGGCTATAGGAAATATTGAAAAGAATGTGGCTTGCCACCCAAAGTTTTGAATTATGGTTGCACCAACTATCAACCCCACTACAGCCCCGCCAGAAAATGTCGAACTGAAAATAGTCTGACCTATTGCAAGCTTTTTCTCTGGAAGGATTTCTCTGATGATTCCAAAGGATATTGGGAACATAGACATCCCAACACCCTGTGCCGTCCTTGCTGCAAGCATGAATTCGATGCTGTTGGCGAATCCTCCTGCTAAAATACCTGTAGAGTATACTGCCATGACTATAAGTAATATCTTTTTCTTGCCATAGATGTCTGATAATCTGCCCGCAATTGGCGTCATGACTGCTCCTGCAATCAGGTATGAAGAGAGTATCCATGACGATGTGTTGTATGAGATATTAAAATCCCGTATAAAGTCTGGAATAGCTGGCAGTACCATTGTCTCTCCATACATTGTTATCAGACCAAGGCAGCTCAGGATTACCAACGTAGTCCATGCTGAACGATTAATGATGTCGGTCTGCTTTTCTACTCCAGTCATTGCGTTATCTACACCATCTATTTTTTGAGACTATCTCAGAAATTCCAGGGGTTGAGAATATGCCGATAACAGTGCTCACCGTAGAAAAGCTGGAGGCTTCCCATATGTAGACGTTTGTTTGTATCTCAATGGATCTAGCTGCAAACAAACATCTGGTCTTATCAGTAATTGACGTAGTTACAATATGAATGAGGTTGCTATCTACCGTTTCCCTCCTAATAGTCTGCCATCTTGGGATTCTTTACACTGATATTATGCCTCATTTCCCTTATGTAAGGTCGATCTTATCCTGTTCGCTTAAAGTGACAATGCTGCTCTTTCGTTGCTTCTTCTATGCCATACCTATCGCAAAGCCTGACGCCGAAAGAGCCATGTCGCAACTGGCATGGCAACGACGATAATGCCGACACACCAAGTAAATCCTAGCCAGCCGGAATCACCTACGGGTGTGCCGACAAGCCAGCCACGGATTGCCTCAATGACTTGAGTAAGAGGCTGGTTCTCAGCAAAGAACCGTAACGCCTCAGGCATAGTATCAGTTGGCACAAATGCACTGCTGACAAATGTTAACGGAAAAATGACGATGAAACCTGTCCATTGTGCTGCCTCAATACTCTTGACTAGAAGACCCATGATAGCTGATAGCCAAGAGATGGCAAGTGAAAAGAGGATTGCGAGACCCAATACTAACATCCACTCCACAGGGCCTGCAACTGGTTGAAAGCCTACGAGAAAACTAACACCAAGTACAATTAGGGCTGACATTGTATTGCGTACTAAATCTGCTCCCACATGACCAACTAGGAGAGCTGAACTTGCCATGGGTAGTGAGCGAAACCGATCAACAATACCTCGTTGTAGGTCAATCGCCAAATTCAGTGTTGTATAGTTTGCGCCAAAGGCCAGCATTTGCACCAGGATGCCAGCCACAAGATAGTTTACATAACTCAAGTCGCCTGTGTCTATTGCACCGCCAAAAACATAACGAAAGAGAAGGAAAAACATGATTGGGAAGAGTGCGACAGCGAAGAGTTGGTCGAGGTTTCTAGTAATATGCTTGATGCTGCGCTTAGCCATTACCCACGAATCACTGAGTGACCAAAAGATCTTTGAGTGCTTTTCCGTCTGAACACTAGTAATGAAAGAATGTTTGGTCATTACTTTTTGGCCTCCTGCCTTTCTATCTCTATGTTTGGTTGCTCTGTTGTATGCCCAGTAAGTGTGAGAAACACATCATCAAGTGTCGGACGATGGAAAGATACATTTTCAACTCCAACACCAGCTTCATCCAGCCGACTCAGAACTTGTTTGAGTTGATGTACACCGCCTTTGGTTGCTAAGCTGAGAGTCCTCGTTTTACTATCTAAATGTATGCCATCGCCATAGACAACTCTCTTAGCTGTCTCGAAGCTGCTTGCCTCTGCAATAGTTATCTCCAAGCGCTCCGAACCTACCCGCTGTTTCAGTTCGTCAGATGTGCCCTCCGCAATAATTTTGCCGCCATCAATAACAACAATCTTATCAGCTAAACGATCTGCTTCATCCATGTCTTGAGTAGTAAGAAGTATAGTTGTACCAGCTGCAACTAGTTGTTCAATAATATCCCACATAATTAGGCGGCTCCGGGGATCAAGACCAGTAGTGGGCTCATCGAGGAAAATAATTGGAGGGGCTGCGATCAAGCTTACTGCAAGGTCTAGTCGGCGGCGCATGCCACCAGAATAGGTTTTTACTGTACGGGCAGAAGCTTCCATCAAATCAAACAGCTCTAGTAGCTCTTGCGTCCTCCGTTTGATAACTTGATGGCTAAGGCGGTAGAGTCGGCCTATCATATGTAGGTTTTCTTCGCCTGTCAAATATTCATCCACAGCTGCGTACTGGCCTGTCAAACCGATCAAACTACGCACCTTACTGGCTTCTCTTACTACGTCAAAGCTATGAATTAGTGCCTGACCGCCATCCGGTAAGAGCAACGTACTAAGTATTCTAATAGTAGTAGTTTTTCCAGCACCATTTGGCCCAAGTAGTGCCAGAACAGTGCCTCGCTTGACACATAGATCAATACCATTAAGTACTGTAAGCTTTTTGAATGATTTCCTCAATCCCTTTACGACAATAGCGTTATCTGTTGATATTGATTTTTGAGCTTCTAGTGTAGGTTCCATCACGGAAGATAATAACCACACTATTATTTTTAAAGTCTAGAACACTTTAAAGGGAGGGAGGAGGAGGTGAAAACTGCTAGATAAGTGCATAGAGAAAAGTCGGCTTCTAAATCCCAGTCCCATGTCCTACTTCCACAATAAAACCACAGCTCATCTCTGGCTTGAACTTGCCTTCTATCAAGAGACAACTACCAGAATACATGTAGTATTTGCAATCCTTGCATTGAAATCCTGGAGCGCCTTCTTCGATAACGTATCCTTCCTCATATTTCAGCTTCTTTCCTGATTCTTTTACATACATCCAAACTATATCGCCAGGCAGCATTCCCTCGCCTTTTGGTGAGAAAAACTTCGAGATGCCTTTTTCGTTATTGATTTTTCCTTCGACTACATGGCACTTGCCTTCATCACCAAGGTTGAACTTGCATTTGATGCATGACTGATCACGTGGTTCTTCATTTTCCACATAATTTGCTTCATCTTTTGAAATTTTTTTCTTATTGTAAAGCACTTGGAGTAAAGCAGCGTCTGGGGGAGACATGTCTCGTTCATCTTGTGGACCTCTAGACTTTGCTACTGCCGATTCTTTTGCA
>JAICHI010000186.1 GCA_025922735.1 Nitrososphaeraceae archaeon
GCTACAATAGAGATATCTCGTAATGCCTACTGCAAAGTTTGACTGGTAATTAGGTCACCTTATAATGTGAAATAAAGCTCTATTTGCATTGCTAGCTTTTTATCCGACAATTGTCAAAATCAAGCTCAAATCAATACCGTATTCTACTAGATTGATAAAAATGGACTGGGTGGGAGTGGAACCCACGACCTCAGCAGACTAGAATAATAATAGCTCGTCACCACAGGTGCAGAGGTGGAAGATAGATTGGTTGACGCCCGAAGAACTATTCGAGGAATAGTTTAAAGTACAAGGCAAACCTAAAGCCACAATTAAAGAGACTGTCACCTGTCCAAAGAAGCAGTATGCATCAGTCCTAGATACTGGTACAATGCTTCAATGCTCATGACCCTCACTCCTAGGAATAAGCGCCATGTATGACTGCTTTGGCTAACCTGGACAAGTTGCGGGGCGTTATAAGGAATGCCAAAAGCCGCTCATTAGGGATTTCATCTGACGCAGTATCAATAAAAGATTAACCGTTTTCAGTGCCATCAATGATAAATCATCCACTTTGAGTTTTTTATTTAAATAAGTTCCGAATTTTCGGACCGTACGCTTAAATGTATTATGGACACGGAAATTTGGATGACTATAACAAGAATATACGTTATAGCTGTAATAACAGCATTAGTAATTGCAGCAACAACCATAACAACGACACTACCAGCAGTGGCGCAAGAGTCCACTATCCACATAATCAAGCACGGTTCGAACTCATATACCATATCTGGTGGCTCATCCAGTGTAGGCAGCTTTGATACAGTTTACAGAGTTGCAGGGGAAAGAAGTGCTATAAGGGCAGAAGAGAATCTAATCACATCTACTATTACAGATGATTTTAATTCTTCTGCAACAGTAGGATATGTAATGGCAGGCAATACTACAACGGCTTCTTCTGACGGTGCTACTCTTCCAAATCCATTTGCGACACCAGAGCAAATAACCGAAAGAATCACAACCGAGCTTAGAAGGGTCATAACAGAAGCAGAGAGCAATACATCACAGGGTCAACACGTGGAGATAAAGTGCAACTTCGGCATGACCTTAGAAGATATGCGATGCCATTATCTTCCGTTACCTCAAGCAGCACAGGGACAATAATAATAGCATAAAAGAATGGCGAAGAGTAACATCAAGAATCCTTCAAATTTTTTCCCTTATCTTATCTTTTAAATGACTACTAGCTAGCTAATTGGGATTTTGGATGGTTTTGTCCTACAGCCACTCAAATCAAACTCAATTTAATACCGTAGTTCCCTCGCAGAAAGAAATGGACAGGTGGGAGTGGAACCCACGACCGCAGCTCAGCGGCAACTTTGTAGGCTTTGCTCATTATTACCTATGATCTAAAGGAGCAGCTGGAGCTAGATCAAGAATGAAAAGTCTACTCGTAGAATTAAGGAACAGCTTTACAAGGTTCGGTATGGTTGGGGGGACGTAGATAAAAAAATGGCAAAATTAACTTTATCTTTATTGTTAGCTATAGCGTTAGCGACAACGCTACTAGCAGAAGCAACAGCACCGAAGACGATAATAACGTTAGTATTTGCTCAGACAACTAACACCACCACCAACAACAACAATAATTCAAATGCTGTTTTGGGCAGTCTGTTCCTAACGGGGGAAGATAAATTGACAAGCTTCAACCCAATTAATGAAACATACACTGTGGTATCATATGTAGGTAACAGAACAATAATGCCTCCAGACGCTACAACTGCAACTATAAATGCAACAGAGACAGGAAACCTCACGCTAAATCTCCAACCGAATGGTATTACTTTTGTTGAAGGACAAAGCCTTCTTGTGACTGAAGGGGGAGGTAATAATAATAGTGGTGCAGAACAACAAGAAAATGCAACTGCCGTCTTAGTTGACCTTAATGGAGTAAGACCTGATGACCCAAGAAGTTCAACTGGTGTTATATTTTTTAGCACAAACTCTACTGGGCAGCTAGCATTCCTTGATAACATGATAGCAATATATCAAGTTAAAGCCTCTCCGGCGGGAACCGCTATTGAAATGTGGGAATGGAAAGGTGCAGACCTTCCTTTTGAGAATGAGGGTGACGGCGATACTATTAGAGAGACAGACTCAGAGATAGAGAGAGATAGAGAGAGATAGAGAGATATGACAACAACGCTAACTGTAACGGTGACAACAGCTCTCATGATACTACTATCGTCACCCCTACCATCGATGGCTCAACAACAACAAAGCATTGATAGTGATATCGCTATCACTATCGTAAGCCACTCACTGATCGACGCAGGATCCGGCATCACCAATATTGTCGGTGAGGTGAGAAACGATTCACCTGAAAAAATAGGCTGGGTTCAGGTTAGCGGTAAGTTCTACGATTCCGCGGGGCAGTTCATCCATCTTGCTGATGGTCCTGTGCAGCTCGGCGAGCTGCGACCAGGAGAGAAGGGACCCTTTGGGATCTACATCGACGACGCTGCTGTGTCCGAGAGCATTGCGAACTATACTCTGAGTGCAGGGCTAGACTCGGACTTCCTTCAGGATAAGCCGGCGGCATTGAAGGTTGGAGTAGGCAAGCATGGTATGGTAGAGAGAGGAGTAGGACTACCATTGTATCAGGTAATCGGCAATGTTACAAATACCGGTAACCTTCCTGCTGAATCTGTTGATGTGATAGCCACCTTCTATGACGCAGCAGGCAATATTGTTGACTTTGACGCTACAGTCACATCTCCTTCAACAATACCAGCTGGTCAGTCTGCGGACTTTATAATAGTCACGCTTGTCGGCGATTATGGGAACTGGACAGCAGAAATGCAGAGCATAGCATCGGTGAACGCAACAGCGGAAAGTTCGGAATATCTGGCGATAATGGTCCCGTAGGAAAGGGAGAGAGAGGGAGATCAAAGAAGGAAAGGGAAAAGGAAGATCATGGCAGATTAGACAGTATTACGATGTTTGACTTGAACTCTGCAAACCGATTCTGTCCCAAGGTTAAGCGAAACCTTGAGCATGAAGAGTATAAGAGGAATGGCAAAGAGTCAAGGCTTTTGTCCGACAATTGTTAAAATCAAGCTCAAAAACAATACCGTAGTTTCCTCATAGAAAGAAATGGACCGGGTGGGAGTGGAACCCACGACCTCAGCACATTCTATTCTAAGCCAGTCAGCTATTGATGGAAAGCTTGTTCAAATCCCACCCAGTCCTTTTTTCTGTGCATGACCTGTAGCATTTTGTACCGTCAAGCGAAAGTTTTGAGAAAAAAGCTAGCCAAGCCGGTAAGAAATAGAAAAAGTGTGTGGCAAGTTTTGGTCTTTCCGTTTGGCAGAAGAGTCACGGTCTTGCTTCAAAAACCAAGTTGAATGGCGTCTGTGTTGCTCGACGGAACTTTGAAAAACCTGCCGACATCACTACCTCTCTTATTCTTTTTTCACCTGCTTGCGCTCCTAGTGCGGGTCCATCTTCATTTAAAGACGCAGGAACGCAAATCA
>JAICHI010000187.1 GCA_025922735.1 Nitrososphaeraceae archaeon
ATAAGCCCCTTCTATACAAGTAAATAATCTGCAAGTATTGACCGTAAAAAGCCAACGTTCTTGCCATCGACGGCATATACCGGTCTATTTATGAGCTGAGACCAGTCAGAGAAGGGGTCATGATCCGACATTTCAATAACAATGAAAGTCCATCCATTGTATTAACATTCAACTCAACATGTAATTTCATTGAAAACTATCCAGGCATAACCTTGTTGGGTGGTGTATTATTAGATTATAGTGTTTGCATGCATAGTGGTAATGGGCTTGACCATTCTCTGATACCAACGTCAAGTTCATCTCATTGTTACTAAGTATCATCCTGACACATCTATTACGAGATTGAAATAGAAATTAACGCTTACAACTTTGATACTTCTGTCTGTATTATTTATGATTGCTACTAGTCACATTTCGTTTAGCGCTGAGGGCCAGCTCTCGCCCTATATATAGAAATTGATAATACACAATACTATTTTCTTCTTGCTGATGAATTTGAATATACTTTTGACATTTACAGTGCACCAATTTTCCCCGATGATAAATTAAAGAATTACATTCTCACAGAACATAACCAAGAAGTTTACAATATTTCTCATTTGAGCTTTGGGATAATGGATCATACTATTAATGCATCAGACGTACAGATACATGTCCAACCGGCAATACTCGATGATACAAGGACCCGACTTGATATCCAAATCTACGCTGCCACAGCGGACGTTACAGGTCAATGGATGAGCAAAGGCTGATAACAAGCTTGAGATAAAATCTCTATATGGCATATATGGTAGATGTACTTCCAAATCGCGGCTTTAAAAAAAGGCCCTTGCCTCAAAGCTGTGTAGAATAATCACAGGTAATTTTCCTCCACATGACCACAATCGATTATAGCCATGCTGCTTTTTGGGTCTAATTGACCCGGAAAGACGGCCTTGCAAGATAAGAAGTTCTAAGTCAGGAACAACAGAGATGATCTTTATCTTCAGCAAAGTCCTGAAAGATAGAAGACTCAGAGAACCACGATCCAGAGCTAAAAATCGGACGAGCTCTTTCTAATATGTTAATAAGGTGAAGATTTTGAGTAAACTACGATACATCATTAGACACCAGGTATGTTACACAATAGCTCGATGAATAGTTACATATATAGCCGACCAGATGTTGAGACTTGAAGGGAAGCTAATAATCTCGATGTCACAAACAGCGTACTCCAAGACAACCAAAGTCAATATTGACCACGCTGAAAACCAATCTGTAGAACTTTCGTCAGTGTCGCAGTTTTCTAATATCAAGACCAGAAAGGGTGAAAAGCGTGGTTTTAGTCCAGGTAATGGCCTTACCTTGTATCTAGGTTACTGCTTCTCATGCCTTTGGTTCATATTTACTCTATTGCATCCGAGGAATATCTCTAAATTCTTTATCCACGTTGCGGGGTCAAATCCCATTGTACTGTCTAAGAAGGCGGGGATCGTATCATGCGGGGTGCCATTTCTGTTTATTGTTTTGTTGGTCAATTTACCTGTAGCTGCTGCAGGACAGGACATTGTGGTCGAAGAAGAACCTGACACTGTGGTCGAAGAAGAACCTGACACTGTGGTCGAAGAAGAACCTCAAGTTGATCCTTTTAGGATACCTGCGGACGATGCGCCGGCTGCAATAAATGATCCAAATCTCCAAATAGAGGAGATTGCTACCGATTTGAATCACCCAACAGCAATGGCCTTTCTAGGTTCTAGCGATGACATCATAGTGGCTGACAAGGACAATGGCACTGTACGAAGGATAATTGGAGGTGTGATTCAACCAGAGCCACTAGTTGATGTTGCTGTTGCGAACAATAATGATACAAACGAAAGGGGCTTGCTCGGGATGGCAGTTGCTAGGCAAAACGAAACTTCTACGTATGTCTTTCTCTATTATACAGAGTCTGGAGGAGGACAAGATGGTGATGACTCCCGTGGAATAGTGCCAGCTGGCAACCGTCTTTACAGATATGAGTTGGTAGAGAATACAAATGGTAACTCCACCTCGGCTGAACTCATAAATCCTAAGCTCTTATTAGACCTTCCAGCAAGACCAGGTCCTCGTTACAACGGTGGCCCGCTGTTAGTTAGTCAGAATCAGAATGATACAACCGTCTATCTTATGATAGGAGATTTGGATCACCGGGTGAGTCAGGCTGAGAATTATGAGGATGGCCCGCCACCTGATGGAACAGGCGGCATATTGGCAGTTGACATAGAAGGCAATCCATTACCAAACCCTGTACTTGTTGAGCAAGTCACTGGTGATGAGGACAATGGTGATGAGGACAATGGTGATGAGGACAATGGTGAGGAAAATATTGGAATGTTACCCTACTATTTTGCGTATGGTTTACGAAACGGATTTGGCATGGCCTTCGATCCCGTCACAGGATATCTATGGGATACAGAAAACGGTCCAGATTGGTTCGATGAGATCAACCTTGTGTTGCCTGGATTTAATAGTGGTTGGGCAGCGGTACAAGGACCGGCTTCAGCACCAGAGAATGAGGGGGCTGACGTAGAAGAAGACCTAGAGGCCTTTGGTGGAACAGGGGTATACAGAGACCCCGAATTTGCATGGCAAAACACGGTAGGTGTGACAGCGATCAAATTCCTAAATTCTACAGCACTAGGGGAGCAGTATGCAAATGACATGTTTGTAGCAGATATAAACAACGGCAGGCTATATCATTTTGATCTAAACGTAGATAGAACAGGTCTGATCCTTGAGGGAGTACTAGAGGACAAAGTGGCCGACAATGTGGCAGAGCTGGATGGTGTAATATTTGGTACAGGATTTAGAAGCATTTCAGATATTGAAGTTGTTAACAAGAAACCACAAATCATCTACGTAGGTACCGCGGGCGGTGGTGTGTGGAAATCAAATAGTGCCGGGACAACGTTTCGTCCAATCTTCGATGATTATACCATGTCCATTGGTAAAATCACGCTGGATCAAAATCATCCGGATACTGTTTGGGTAGGCACGGGCGAACCGTGGGTTCGTAACAGTGTTGGTATTGGTACAGGGTTGTACAAAACTGTAAATGGTGGAACGTCATGGGAGTTTATTGGATTAAAAGATTCTGAACACATTAGCGATATCCTGATTCATCCAAAAAACGGGAACATAGTTTATGTTGCTGTGCAGGGCCAATTGTGGAGTTCAAACCAGGAACGCGGAGTTTTTAAAACTACGGATGGCGGAAAAACCTGGACAAAAATTTTATACATCGATGAAAATACAGGATGTGCCGATATGGATATCGATCCAAAAAATCCAGACATCCTGTATGCTGCCATGTGGAGTCATAGAAGGTATCCCGATTTTTTTGATTCAGGACTTACCGGTACTAGTGGTTTGTTCAAGACCACAGATGGCGGAAAAACCTGGAATAAAATCCATACGGGACTGCCGCAGACTAAACTCGGCAGAATTGGAATTGCGATTGCCCCCAGCAACCCTTCAACATTA
>JAICHI010000188.1 GCA_025922735.1 Nitrososphaeraceae archaeon
AAGACTTACTCCAGCATTTCTTGTATATAATTTAGAACATTTTTTATTCTGCTGAATACTCGACAGGGAACTTTTCGTAAATTTTTTAGCAAAAACTTTCATTTTTTCCAACAGGCTGTGACAAACGTCTGGTACTTCTCTCTGAGGATTTGCTGTCGTACCGCCAATAAGTGGTTCGCCTAACTCCATCTATTTGACGTTTCTTGATATATCTGTGTGCTAGAACCTCAATCTGTATAATTCAAGAATATTATGTATTAAAATTGTATCAGGATTTAATTTAAAATTGAAGGATTCTAAATACTCGATCTTCTGAACATGATTGCAGAGAAGTGATGAAAGAGTTGGGGTATAGCCTCATTTCAAATGAAAACTTGGAACAATTAAATCGTATGAGATGCATAATTTCTAGATATATGACCTCTCCAATTGAACAAAAAATTGATGATTGGCAGAAAATTGTAAACAAACCAGTATTTACCAGAGATGGTAAAGACATTGGAGTTGTCGAGTCAGTTCAAGCGGAAAGAATTGTTGCCACATTCGGTCCAATAACTCCAACTAAATATCTCATCCCCAAGTCATCTATTGTAGATTTTGATGAACTGGGAGTTGTTCGTTTGAAAGAAGACGGCGACTTTGTAGAGCATCATTACAAGTTTGCATGAGTTAAACTACAAGAACAGCACCGGGATTAGTAATCATGGTAGAGAGACCATATCCTATAATAAGAAACAATTTGATGCAACTGTTAAAAGACATATGGATTCAAAGAAAAACATGAGCCATGACAGTCGTCTTGCAGATACAGCAAAATCGGGAGCAACTCCTTCGACCCTTTCTGCTGCTGCTGTTAGGATAAAACAGGATTATCAGAACTTCCTTAAGGAGGCTCAGCTTCTCATGCCCAAAGTAGATCAGAGCCTACTACTTGATATCTTATATTATCAAACTAGGTATCCTGATTGGGAAGGTAGCGTGGCGTTTCGGGTAGTATATCCAGCAGATTTAGATATTAATCAAAAGAAAGAATGGATCTATCAAAAATATCAACGGATGTCTAAAGTTGAAGAGGAAAAAACACTAAAATTCAAAGCAATAAGAATGTCAATGGAGGAGTTAGGCAAAATGTTGGATGAGGATCCAGATATACAATACGTTACCGGTTCAGCCACATTAACCCCTACAGACTCATACAGCATATGATCTGATTCAAGTTTAACCAGATTCGATTAAAGCCAAGCCTGCTGAATCAGTGGATGTATCTTCTTTCTTTTTTCCTAGATGTGGCCTGAATCGTTATTAGAGTATTTTACGGTGAATCTTGCAAGCTTGGTCTTGCTCCAAGTGTTACGTCAATATTCATAATCTGTCCGTCTCTCCATACAGTAAGTGTCACTGTTTCTCCAACTTCTTTGGCCTGCTGCAGGTATCCTAGCACGTCGTCTATTTTTCTTACATCTCTGCCATCTATTGCCAAAATAACATCTCCTCCTAGTGGAATCTCCCTTCCGCCAAGTTGTGCCGGAGTATCACCTCCCTGTATTCCTGCCATGGCAGCGGGACCATCCGGCGCAGTGTCTATAACTAAAAACCCCCTCGGCTCCCCAAGACCTATTGCCTCTGCTATTTCCGGTGTCATGTCTATTCCAGAGACTCCCAGCCAGGGATGTTGAAAGGAGCCTCTTTCTATCAACACAGGGGCTATCTTCGCTATTGTATTTGAAGGAATTGCAAATCCTACACCTGCAAAACCGCCTGTCGTAGAAAAGATAGCAGAATTGATGCCAATCACTTCACCTTGTATATTCAAAAGTGGTCCACCTGAATTGCCAGGGTTGATCGCTGCATCGGTTTGAATTACATCTGGAATAGAAAAGGCAGGTTCTGCAACATTAGAAAATGGATCTTGATAAACAGGAATCAGTCTGTTGAGGCCGCTGACGATTCCTTCTGTCATGGAGCCAGATAGGCCAAACGGATTACCAATTGCCACAACCTCTTGACCAACTAGCAATGCAGAAGAGTTCCCAAGTGGCAAAGGTATTAGCTTGTCTGTAGGAATATCATCATCCTGCACCCGCAGTACGGCAAGATCGCTATACTGGTCTGTACCTACTACACTCGCGCTATAAACCGTTCCATCGATAAATGTTATGCTTATGTCATCAGGATTACTTCCTGCAACAACATGATAGTTTGTGATAATATGGCCAATATTATCGTAAACGAATCCTGATCCTAGGCTAGCTCCGAGAAAAGGGGTATCTTCACTTATTGTACCGCTGACCTGAACCGCTGATTGCTGAGTCTCTTCAAACAAATCTGTCAAAGTTAAGCTGTTGTTATTCCTTGTTATCTGAACCGCATTTGTCGTAGCATTGGAAGAATCATCTACCAACTCTCCTCCTTGAGCAATCGTTGTAGCTGGGGGTATTTTATGCCCTAGATTGTAGTAAGAAGGAGAATAATACCCCAGAATGCCGATTGAACCCAAGAGAGTACTGACACAAATAATCACAACTAGAATAGCGCGCTTCAAAGTCCTTCACCGAGATTTGGCGTACTGCCGTTATTTATTACCATCGCGTGCATCTATACGAGAAATGACTATCTATTAGGTGGACAGGTTCTCCTTCTTCTTAACCACTAGTCCATTCAGCCTGTTCGAGATATCGTTTAGATGACTTAGGATAGGTTTGTGAGCGATAGAAATATCAATCCTCTATACAATTCTTTTTTATAATTTTTTCTAGTTCACTCTGGCTTTTTGCATCCCTTCGTCTCTGCCGCATTTTCATTCTATATATAATGGCATAAATAAGATAATAGGGAAAGATGTCTTCCCCGGCTTCTCATGACGAAGAAAGCAAAGGTTACACGCCACATATGCGCGGTGTTGCCTTGGGTATACTCGTAATGGGCATTTCATTAGCTGCAGTAATTGTACTCTGGGTAACAATTGGATACCAAGGTCCAGATTTTTCAACACAGGTCATGGAAAGACAGCAAGAATGGCTACATGAACAGTATGGATTGCCACCTCCGCCAGAGTTGAGCCCAGAAATGCTTGAGGTTCCACCATCCTTGAGGAGTGTTGCACAAGGAGGAGGAGTCGCACAAACAGGAGAAACAGGTGGCGGCAACCAAACAACAGCAGCAGGTGGCGGCAACCAAACAACAGCAGCAGGTGGTGGTGGTGCTACCGCTGGAGGATCCACAATAAACATCCTTGAAGGCTCTTCAATACAAGGCAGTCCTGATTATGACCCAGATGAGCTGACAGTAAGTGCTGGCGCTGAGGTCACAGTGGTCAATCAAGACACAGTTCTGCACTCTGCTACATCTGGAACTGGTCCTCAAGATCCCGAGTCTGCACAGCAGTTTGTTACAAGCTTAATTAATGCCGGTGAATCAGCTACACTGTCTCTTGCACAAGTCACGCCTGGGCAATACGACTATTACTGCATGGTGCATCCATACATGACAGGGAAGATAGTGGT
>JAICHI010000189.1 GCA_025922735.1 Nitrososphaeraceae archaeon
CTGGATATGATAATAATATCAATGAAATACCTTAATCGACCCTGGTTACTTTGTCTCCTGATCGTTAAGGTATGAGTTTAAAGATGCTTCTCAATGCAAAATACCTCTGTAGAACCCTTCTAAACGAACGATGATAGAGCGGGCCCGTCGGGATTTTTTGATAGAAATTTATTTGAGTCTGAAAACCAATCTGGAACTTGATGTGGAAGCATACGATTTGATGCAATTCGTAAGAGAGTGTTCACAGAATAAGTATTCCGCTTAGTCCAATTTTCTGCAACATATTTTTTGTATGCATGGCAAAAACAACTGATACATAATTTAGCAGTAGACAAGGAGACAAAAACTAATTAGATTAGAATTGCTTTCATTAAGTATAGGGAGGCAAATTATTCAATTGAATCTCTTCTCAAAGATAGTTGTTGCGGTAGACGGTTCTGAGAGCTCTAACAAAGTTTACGACGTGGCCGCACAACTTGCCAAACTTTCTAATGGCAAATTAATTATAGTTCATGTCGTGATGCCACCTTTACCAGTCGGTGGCTTGTTTTACACTGACGCTTCTAGCATTGACAAGTTACGGATTGATTCGGAAGAAGCTGGAAGGAGGCTTCTACAGAATTATTCTGAAAAGTCAATAAACGAATACAAAATTGCAGTTGAAACCACTTTGACCCAAGGTTATCCACCAGATGCTATCATTAGAGAGGCAGACGCAAAAGGCGCTGACCTAATCGTTGTTGGAAGCAGAGGATTCAGCGGAGCCAAGCAATTTTTTATCGGAAGCGTACCAAATTCAGTCTTGCACCATTCAAGGATTCCTGTCTTACTTGTGAAATGAACCGTATTTGTATTGAAATGCGTTATGTGCCATCTTATCAAGATCTCTACTTTCTAGACTGTTATGACTTGTTTCTTGGTTGTTCCTGCCTCTTGCATTCTGCGAAGTTATTGATCTAATCTACTAAGCATCCTTATTCTGATTCTCAAGCAGCGACTTTCTTATCTTTAGAGACATTATTATGGATATTATGGACATGATGGCAGCCATGAGAAAGATCAAAGTGTAAGATTCTGGAGCGGGAAAACTGCCTGCATGTCCATGTACATTTATTTGCCATCCCTGCATCAAAACCCCTGCCACAGCAGGCCCTACGGAACTACCAATTATTCTCAATAGAGAAGTCATTCCAATAGAAGTGACCATATTTTTATACGGGGTAGCAAGAAGCACGATATTCATCAGCCCGACACTACCAAGCGATAATCCCGTTGAAATAATTGCGAGGGCAACAGATACCATCCATGGTTCTGAGTGATATGTTGCAAGCATAAAAAAACCAAAGGCGTTTATTGTATATCCCATTATGGCAGGCCGAATTGAGCCTAGTTTTGATACTATGTATCCAGATGTTGGACCAAAAATTAGCAAGATTATCGAGAAAGGCAGCTGAATCGCTGCAGTGCCTGTTATGCTGTAGCCAAAGCCAGCCGGAGGGGGGCTTTCTGCAAGTATTGGTATTGTTTGAAAGACCATGAACATAGAGAAACCTAGGATTATCATCATGATATTGGTGAACAGTAGGATCTTATTTTGCAGCAATTTTAGATCTATTAGCGGGTGAATGGCTCTTCTTTCAGCAACCAGAAATGCTACAAAAGAAGCTATACAACCAGCAGACAAAATTGCTAATTGTGAAATTGACTGTGTGCTGTTACTTCCTGTTGCCCTCGTTTCGATGAATGTCAGAGATAGCAGAAAAAGGATGATGGTTGCTGCAAGCGTAGCGGCTCCTAATATGTCCAGTGATTTCTTTTCATCAGTAGATCCTGTTTGTTGCTGAGGTGATGATGATGATGTTGTTGTTGTAGTCATCGTCATCCAATCAGAATGCACTTCTCCTATCCTTGCAAATTTCCAAACTACTATTGGAAGCAAAATGGCAACTGGCAAAATTGAAAGGAATGTTGTTCTCCATCCTGAATATTCTGAAATAGTGGCGCCAATCAGCAACCCTAGGATTGAGCCGCTAGCAAACATCGAAGTTATTACACCTTGACCTATTGCAAGACGACTTTTCGGGAACTGCTCTCTAATAACACTGAATGCAATTGGGAACATTGACATGCCTACGCCCTGCATGCCTCTTGCGATGATAAAGCTATAGAAGTCTGTTGTCAGTCCGCCTAGGGTCACCCCAACAGCATACACTCCCATGACTACGAGAAGTATTTTCCTCTTTCCATAGATCTCTGCCAGGCTACTCGTAACTGGTGTCATTACTGCTCCGACTATCAGATAAGTTGTAAGTATCCAAGGTGAAAGGCTGTATGAAAGGTTAAACTCGCTTATGATATTTGGAAGAGATGGCACCAGCATGGTTTCGGTGTACATGACTAGCGTGGCTATCGAGCTCAGAATGGCAAGAGTCTTCCAAGCAGACCTAGGTATCTTGTCCGCCTTCTTGGTAGTTGATGATGAACTTTCACTTGAAACGGTTGAATCAGATATCTTGTTATTTCTTCTTAGTTCTTCCAATTCCTATCACACTTAAATAAAAAAATCTATTCAGATCCGCCTTTATTTTCCGTGATGCAAATGCTGCTGCTTCTTTCTGACCTGGATTGTGTTGCTTTTTTCTCCTCTGCTTTCAATCTGGTCTGATGATTTTAGATAAAGACCTGCAACATTTTGAGCAATTTTGCGAAGAGTTCTTTTAGTAATTTCAAGCTCTTCCTCTGACAATCCCTGAAGGGAAACCTTTTCTAGCTCAAGAGCACATTCTATTATCAATTCCCATTTTGCTTCCGATATGCCAGTTAGAAATATCCTGTTGTTCCTGCGGTCATTATGATCAGGTTTTCTTATCACAATTCCCTGTTCTTCGAGCTTATCTATTATGGGAACAATTGTGGGAGCTTCAATTCCGATTGTACTTGCAATTTCTTTTTGAGTCATTCCATCCTTTACAAGTGCCAGCGTTCCAATTACCCTAGACTGGGTAACTGTAATGTCCACCTTCCTTCTTAATTGTTGATCAAATGCACTTTCAAAGGCTTTGGCAGTGCTTTTGACTATGAATCCAATCCTATCTTGATAATCATACTTTCGCATAATTAGGACCCTAATGATTAGGGACAGAAGCATAATATAAAGGTGTGCACCTTCTACTATGTAACGTTCAAGATATCTGATTCTGACATTATGTCCATCTGCTTATTGTGTTTTGCAGATGTGAACTAGGACAGAACTCCTCTGTTGAGAAAGAACATTTAGAGAGGTAAGTGAAACCTGCTGAATTGATCAGAACTCGATACGAGCAATAATCCAATAGACATAGAACCTAAAGCCCAACAATTGATCTTCTTATTCCTAAAGTAGAGACTATCTATGATTTAGAACATCATCAGCTTTACATAAGTAATCAGGAGGAATCTGTAATCTTGATTTCCAATTTGTTGCC
>JAICHI010000190.1 GCA_025922735.1 Nitrososphaeraceae archaeon
AATACACTTCCAGGCATGGAAAAGCCAGTCCTTAACCAGATAGCTCAGATTCCCGGCGTCGTATCAGTCGAGGGTGTCTTTGCCGAATTTGATCTGATAGTAAGAGTCGACGTTCCATTGGGAAATACTGTGGATCTTGTAATCAATGAGATTAGAAAAATCCAAGGGATAAAGTCAACAAGGACCATATCATCCATTGATGGCGAGCGCAGCAGCGGAATTGGAATGGACCACCTTGGGCCACCATCTGACTAGAAACTAATTATTACTGGTACTCATGCAATGGTTTATCTCTGTGCGTCTTTATCTTTGATTCCAGCTGTTTTTTGTGTTCAGAAAGTATGTGCTTGTTGGCACATTGATCATGCATGATTCCTATTTCGCAAAAGTCACAGGAGGTGACAAATTCTATTTCGGCAAAACTCTTCTCACAGTAGCTGCATCTTTCAACCCCGAGATCATAATCGGACAATGGCTTAAGCCAAGGGTCGCGCCAGAGAAGCGCCATATATATCCCTACAACTTATCGAAGTGGCTATTTTTGTGTTTACTTGTGTTTGTCAATGATCTCATACATGCGATTGTACGACTGCTGTAAGTCCTGCCTCTTTTGCATATTTGACTTAATTTCTTGTAACTCGTCCTTTAGATCCTTATTGTCCTTTCGAACTGCAAGCCGTGCAAGTTCAGCTACTTCCTTAAGGTATTGGTTAATGTATCGCTTAGCATATATGTTCTCACTAATAAGAGCAATGACAAGGTCAGGCTCCTCCGTGAGTATACTTTCTGCAATAAGCGACTGAAGACCAAAGGTGGTTCCTGACACTTGCTTCAGCATTGAAATGTTGTTGGCTGATGAAATCACCTTTGCAAAAACCATATTTGCAAAGTACGTGAGTCCAAGCACTATCGCTATTGATTTATCATGCTGCCTGGCATCTGGCAATACCTTCACATTAGCATTTTCAAATATTTCATTTGCTATCTTGAGTTCTATTTTTTCATTTCTAACCGGAACTAGAAGCACCCGAGCTTCTTCATTTTTACTTGCGCCTGGGCCGAACATTGGATGAATGCATAGCGGTTGAAGATTGATCGGGATTTTCTTCAGAGCTGCAAATGTCTTGCTTTTTACTGAGGATATTTCTGCAATAATCGCCCCATCCTTCATGTTTTTTGCGCATTCTCTTATGGCCTGAGGTGTCTTTTTCACAGGGATACACACAAGAACCAAGTCAGCATCCTGAACACACTGGCGCAGGCTCTTTTGAACTTTAACCTTGCTGGAGTCTTTCAACAACAACATTTTCTGGTTAATATCATATGCTGAAACGTCCAGACCACGCTGAGCAAAATAGCTAGTGAACCAAGAGCCCATTTTTCCTGCGGCCCCTACGATCGCTACTTGCTGCAATTTACATTTGCTCCCTTATGACCGATGCCATTACATCAAGGCCTTTCTCTAGCATCTTCTCGGGCTGACAAGCAGATATCCTGACAAATCGCTTGTATGAATCCCCAAATCCACTACCGGGTGCTAGTGCTACTCCTTTCTCTAACAACTTTTCAACTATGGGTATGTCCTCTCCCTTTGGTAATTCAGGATAAGCATACATCGCGCCCTCCGGCTCGACACATCTAAGCGACATTTTCTTAAGCTTGCGGCATATAAAGTCAAGTCTCTTCTTCATTAATTTGATGTTTTCAGATGGGTCTACTTCAAGCGCAGCAAGAGCAGCCTGTTGCATTGGTTCTGCTACGCTTGTAATTGCAACTGCCTGGACTCTTGCCATTTTTGAGACAATGTCTTTGTTCGCAATACCATACCCCACCCTAAATCCAGTCATTGCATAGCGTTTTGAAAAGGATCCTACTACGATGCTCTTAGCGTAATCGTATTTGCGTATGCTGCTGAATTCGGCGAAGACATAGTCAGCATAGACTTCATCGCTTAGCAAGTAAAGACCATGATCCTTGGCAATTAACACAATATTTTCCATCGTTTTATGATCAAGCACCTTTCCCGTAGGATTGTTTGGGTAGTTGAGTACAATCATTTTAGTACTTGAATTAATCATGCCTTCCAATTGTTTAGTGTCAGGGATCCACTTGTCTTCAAGGGTAGTTCTGAGTATCTTTGTCCTTGCGCCTACAAAATCTGCACATTCTTTATAGGCAGGCCATGCCGGCTCGATGACTATCAGCTCTTGTCCTGTTCTTAGCAATGAAGTGATTGCGCTGAAAACGGCAAAGCGGCCACCAGGCGTCACTACCACATGATCCTTGCATATTCCTCCCCCTTCCTTCGCGGCAATGGCATCCCGTAGCTTGGCAATCCCTTGGGTATCTGTATAATGATATAGCTTCATCCTGAAAGATTCAGCAAGTGCGGCGCCAACTCTCGTAGGCGGCGAATAGTCGGGTTCGCCAACCTCCATATGTATTATTTTCTTGCCCGTAGCCTCAAGCTGCTTAGCCTTTGAGAATATGCCAAGGTGCGTCTGCTTTTCTACTACCTTTTGCGAGCTTTTCTGCGCTTGCACGTGCTCTGACTCGACAAGCAAGATGTTGAGAAGCTGCAGTGCAAACTCGGTGCTCATTCCGATCTCCTGTGCCAGCAACATGACTCTCATCCGTATCTCATGTTCAACCTTTTCATCCTTGATATCGATGCCAAGCCTACTCTTTACTTCGCCGATTTTCCGTGCGAGTTCTATACGCTGTTGTACTACACGCATTATCTCTGTTGTCACGCCACGGACCTTGTCACGCAATATGTCGAGCTCTTCGTTTGTATTATCCATTAGCACTATCTCACTTTAGCACCAAAGGTATTACGCCTGACCGGATGGCGTGGTCGGCCAAAACCATCGAAACCACACACTCCACGACAGGCGGGGCTCTTGGTACAACGCATGGGTCATGCCTACCTGCCACAATAAGATTTGTCTGCTCGTTCTTAGATATGTCAAGCGTCTGCTGCGTCTTGGCTACTGAAGCGGCTGGTTTGAAGCCCACCCTGGTAACAATCGGCATTCCGCTGGATAGCCCACCTAATATCCCACCTGCATTGTTAGTCTTGGTTATTACCTTGCCATCCTTTAGCAAATAGCTATCGTTATTTTCAGAGCCGTGCATTTTGCTGCCTGCAAAGCCTGAACCAAACTCGACAGCTTTCACCGCAGGTATGCTAAATAACGCCTTGCTGAGATCTGATTCAAGCGAGGCAAATATGGGCTCGCCCATGCCGACCGGCAGCCCGCTGCTAATGCATTCAATTACGCCTCCGAGCGAGTCGCCTGACTTTCTTGCCTGCAGGATCGCCTCCTTCATGGTCTGAGCCGCATCCAAGTCAGGGCACCTCACTTCGTTATCATATCTGGCAGCAATGTTTTCTTTAGTTATAGTGCGTGCTATGATGCCGCCTATTTCTGTGGTATAAGCTACTGTCTCAATTC
>JAICHI010000191.1 GCA_025922735.1 Nitrososphaeraceae archaeon
CTATGAGGTAAAACTGGACGGCAAGATAGCTACAGTAGACCCAGCAAACGAGCTAGCATTGGCACAAAGATACTTTATGGCATAACGATTAGGGCAACTCAAGCAGGCTTGTTGTTTAGCTTGCCTGCAGCTTTCCCTTCTTTCTTTTTTTATTGAAATATCTATATCTTTATCTTCCTCCCTTCTGCACTTCTACTCATGTCAACAAACCCCAATTTTGGCGTCTGGCGACCGATGGCTGAAAATGTTGAATTCAATGCGCTAGAGTCCAATTCTAACGCAGTAATGGCTGTTGCCGACACAGTGCGGACTACGCTTGGACCGAAGGGACTTGACAAGCTGCTTATAGATCAGGCAATGAATCGACATGTATCAAACGATGGCGTTACAATACTGCTTTCACTTAAAGCCATTCACCCTGTGGCACGAATGATTGTAGAGATAGCCGAGCGGCAAGAACAGATGGTAGGGGACGGGACAACCACCGCGGTAGTCATGTCTGCAGAAATGATAAAGGAGGGCAAACGCCTGATAAAGGAGCTAGGTGTTCACCCCACAAAGGTTGCAGAAGGAATTGAAAATGGAGTAAGACTCGCCTGCCAGCTGTTGGAGAAAGAAGCAAAGCACATTTCAACCAATGATATCGAGCTTGAACAAGTCGTTAGAACTTCTCTAGCATCCAAGCTTGACGGGGAAAGACTTGCAAACCTAGTCATTTCGGCACTCAGAACGGTTGGAGAGAATGCAAGGTACAATGGCGAGTATGATTTCAACAAATCGATAATGGTACTACGCAAGACAAGCACCGAGGATCAGGTGGTCAACGGCATTGTGCTTGAAAGGAATAGGATGGATCCAGAGCTTCCGGTTGAGGTGAAGAACGCTAAAATCTTGATTGCAAAGCTTGATCTCAAGCCCGTCAAAGAGTCATGGATAAAGGAGAACAACAAGTATCAGGAAATCCTGCTGATGGAGAATGACCGAATTGCAAAATCAAAAGAAATAGTCGACGTCATGCTATCTACTGGCGCTAACACCATTCTTATCGCCTCTCCTGAAGTTGACCAAGCGGTGGAGGACATTCTAGTTGCGAGAAGAGTGTTTGCTGCGAGGATATCGATTGATGAGATCGAGCACCTGTCGCGCTACACCGGCGCTAAGCCGGTGCGTGTCATTGAGGACCTCAAGAGATCGGATATCCTTGGTACCGCAGAACATATTCAGGAGGATGAGGATAATGACATAATCTACCTTGAGGGTGGCAGAGGCAAAAACATGGTCACTCTGATGGTTTCTGGAACTACAAAGGAGACCTCACTTGAACGGTGGAGGGCTGCGATAGATGGTGTCAATGCCGCAGAAGCGGCTCTAAACAAAGGTGTTGTGCCAGGAGGAGGCGCTGCTGAATTGCACGTAATAGATAAGGTGAAGGGTCTTCGCCTTAAAGGGTTAGAACAGGTAGGACTTGAGGTGGTAGCTTCTGCGCTTGAAAGCATCATGCGGCAAATATTAGCCAACGCAGGTTTTAATGGTCTTGAAAAGGTAATGGCAGCCAAGGCCTCCCCTCCTTCGTATGGCATAGATATCAATACAGGCGAGGCTATTGATATGTGGAAGACAGGCATAATAGACCCGCTACTGGTCAAGACGATGGCACTGCGAGCATCTGGTGAAATTGCCAAGTCTGTTCTGAGGATCGACAGAAACCTTGCAGCAGAGGATCTCAGCCAGCAAGCCCTATCAGAGTCAAAAAGGTGATAACTGATCGATGATTAGACACTGTGTAGAAGAATCCAATGTAGATGGTGATATGAGTGTAGTAGATCCGACTAAGATAAGACATGTGACAGTTGCCGGTGGCAGGATAGCACTGCTCTCTGGCTTGATAGATCCAGCATCACACCTGAACCTTGACCTTCCTGATCATAGAGCTACTATCTGTATTATTGCAGAAAGATTTGCAGTTGGAGCCGAGGTAAAGATGGATAGTGACGGACTTGTCTTTGCCACTGTTCCAAGGTCTTTATACGGACATTATGGACATCTTGATTATACACAAAGGCTGGTAGATATGATAAAGGCAGTTGATACAAATCAAGAGAAAAGAAAACAAGCAAGCAAGCAAGAAAGGGCAGCTACAAGATCAAGAAAGAAAGCAAGCATAGAGAGAGAAAACAAAAAATGATCACAATTAATTCGATAATTGGAAACTTGTATCACGACAGTAATCTGAGAAAGCGATATGAAGAGATGTCATCGCAATCCTTATGTGAATCCATAAGGATAAACAGGATGGAAGCACAACGCGTCAGAATGCGCAAGAGATCAAGCAAGGGGACTGATATTGCCCTTACCACGACACCAGGCACAAGGTTAAGGCATGGCGATGTCCTCATGGCTGGAAATGACAAAATGATAACCATTGAGCTTGAACCAGAGAACCTTGCAGTAGTAGAGGTCAAAGATAATCTTCATGAACATGATGCTGTTCAAGTGCCAGTCACAATCGGGCACGCAATAGGGAATCTTCATAGACCAATTAAGCTTGAGGGAAGAAAGATCTATTTCCCAATACAAACAGATTCAGAAATCGAGATGTTCAAAAAGATATTTGGCCGGCTTTTGGATCATCTGGAGATAACCCAGGCTAAAATGGTCTTTGAGCCAGAAGAGGGGACAGATGTTCATGAGCACTGATGACAGCAGCAGCAGCATCATGGATGCAGGAGAGCTGAGCATGTTGCAGCTATCGGACTCTTTTTTTCCAACAGGTATGTATTCCATGTCAAATGGGCTTGAAGCGATTTTTTATAGTGGAAAGAAAATGAAAGCAGATGAGCTGCGGGAGCTCATCGCAACTTTGCTTCAATATCAGATAGGACCAGCAGACTGCACCGCACTTGGAAACGCCTACGAACAGGCGGCAAAATTCAATCTTCCAGAGTTGCTTGAAGTGGACAGAGCAATATTCTCAATGAAGCTTGTACAAGAGATCAGAGATGCATCCATCAGATCTGGCACGCAGCTTGTGCGCTGTATACGATCTTTCTCTGATAACAGAATCCTTTGCCAATATGAAGATGCAATAAGGAGTGGCCGGGCTTTTGGGCCGTATCCAGTTGCACTGGCAGTTGCTGCCAACGCCTTTTTAATTCCGAAGAGAAAGGCTGCGCTTATAATGTTCTACTCATTTTCTGTAAGCATAGTTGGTGCGGCCCTGAGGCTTGGGATGCTGCAGCATTTTGATGGCCAGAAGGTAATCGATCAGCTAAAGCCCCCAATACTCAAGGTGATAAAGGAAAATATCGACAGGCCGCTTGAAGGCATGTGGCAATTTGCGCCATCCATCGACATAATACAGATATCTCACGAAAGAATGAATTCTAAAATGTTTATTACATGATTTGGGTTCATACTCATA
>JAICHI010000192.1 GCA_025922735.1 Nitrososphaeraceae archaeon
AGCCTCTTTGGCTGTCCCAGGCCCCCATACAAAATGAAAATGCTCTCCGTCTGCGTGCTGGTGCTTGCCAATTGGCTGATGGTTTTTTGGAAAGTCTGGATCTATTGGCATTTCTTTCTCGAATTTAATCAAATTCGATATTATATAAACTGTTTGCAGACGGCCTGATAGAGTAAGGGTTACAAAGGTTCTTTCTCAAACTGCACGTTTAGCTTGTGATTCAAAAGCTTCGCCTTGGCAAGCTTCATCCCTGCAGTCGCAACGGGCAAAGGAACAACATTGGCTATCTGTCCTGTCACAGTCTTAACGGTTATGGTAAGCTGGTCGCCATAACGCTCTATGCTAAAGTCATCTTTCTCGGTAAAGGGTACCTGCACAGTCATGTTGATCGCAGTTCCTTCTTTTACAAACATGTATGGTTCACCGCGATAGAATATCTTGGATGGGTCATCCGTGCCAAAGAGCATGTCACCGTGTATTCGCAACATATCGAGGCCACGGAGCTCAGTACCATAGAGCTGTGCCTCTCTTACAGGCAAGGGATAGAAGTTTGCCTTTGCTTCCTCTACCTTCGAATTCTGGAAGCTTGCCCATCTAGCATAGTAATCATCTGATGAGCTAGCCATTATTTTGTTTATTATTGCCATATCGACATTAATACCATAGAGGCTTGTAGACATGAGTACCCGCTTGGCATTTTCTATGCTGAATGTGTCTGGGTTTGCAACCAATCTAACAGAAGTTCTATTGTTGTCATTGATGATGTCAGAGAGTGTATTCAGCCTGTCGAGCAGATCCATTTCACTCTGTATGACATCCTTGTTGGGTGTCGGGAACTTGGTAAATGGTTGAAAAACCTTGGCAAACCCGCTAAAGAGTCCTGTAAGTCCTGTCAGCTTGCGGCCTATGCTGCCCACAAGCTTAGGGAAATACAGATACCGTAGCGCTTCACCAGAGGCAGGCATATCAAGCACCACCGCATCAAATGTTTTTGCACGATCGACTTCTTCTATCTCCAATAGCGAAAATAATTGGGTCATACCAGGCAGCATAGCAATCTCATAAGCAAGCGTCTCATCTATGCCTTTAGAGGAAAATAGGGTTGCTGTATAGGAGAGTATAGTGCCGTACTGTCGGCTCATTTCAACTACAGGGTCTATTTGCAATGCGGTTAAGTTCGGTGTTACCTGCTTTGGATCCTGACCAATGTCAGGCATCATAAAAGCATCACTGAGGGTATGTGCTGGATCTGCTGAAATCACAAGCGTCCGATGATTACGCTCTGCTAACTTGATTGCAGTTGCGCAGGAAGTTACCGTCTTGCCAGTGCCCCCCTTGCCTGTGTAGATTATTAGTCTCAACAAAATAAAAAGTAAATATAAACCAATAAAAGACTTTGTAACTGGTAAGGAAGGTCAAGATAGTTTTTGCTATATACCATGAGATAATAAATCAGAGTCTACGAAAGTTCGGGGGATGAATGGTTGTTGTATCAAAGGAGTATGGAATGTCTTTGATATTTCTCTCAAAGAAATCGGCTACATTATTTAAGATGGCATTAAGTATGTTGGTTGTTAACCCATAAACAAGCCCCACCTTTGCAGTATGACGAGTAGATTCATTACCCTCCATGACATCGGCCCCAAAAACTTCAAGGGCCATGCCAACAACATTTCCCTTTGAATCAACTATTGCTGAGCCACTAGAGCCACTCGTGCCTATTATGTCGGTTTGAAATCCATTTGGGACTGGAGTATTGTCCACAGGAAATAGTGAAACTATCCTGCCGAATTGTACAACTGGACTTAGCCTTATTCCAATATATGCAGTAGTGGAATTCAGCGATTGCGATCCTCTTGGATATCCACACATTGCTACCTCTTCGTATAATGTAACGTCTGATTTTCTAACTTTGAGAGATGGCAAGTCCTCTACCTCTGCAAGAACCTTACAAACTGCAATATCTACATCATCAGGCATAGTAGATCCAGTAGGCTTTTGCACCTGATAGTGCCGGGCAATTCGTTCGTCTAACTCTGCGGTCACAAAATCAACGCGATCCTCATGTGGATATACCATAAAGATAGCGCGCTCAACTTCAACTTTCTTCGCTTTACAGATTCCAATTAACTCTTTGATTTTGCCTGAAACATGGCCTGCAGTCATGACATAACCTTTCGGGTCAACTAGGAACCCACTTCCACAAATGACAAATGGTTCTGCAGAGCCCTTCTTCACCAAACCTAATGCAACGGTAGCCGCTTTAACATTCTTGAGAACTAACTCATTAAGCATAAGAGGAATATAAATAAGGCTTATATCTTGTTATACTTGTTTTTAGTTACAAAAGCTCGTATTCTAAATCGTCCATAAACGTCTTGCCTGGGCGTAGACATGAAAACCGATAATGTTGTAATCGGCCCAGTGTCTAGATCTTATAATATTAATTGAACACTAAAATTGATGAACAATCTGGAGTAATTAGCTTTTTTCAAGGAAACATTATAAATAGAAGAATAAGTTGAAGCAATAATATAATAAAATGCCTTATATTACAGTCGACGAGGGCGTATCTATTTACGTTGAAGACATAGGTAGTGAAACGGGGGCAAAAGATGTTCTTAAACCAGTCTTATTTATTCACGGATGGCCATTGAGTCACGAGATGTTTGAATATCAATACATGGCATTACACAAAAACGGCTATCGCTGTATTGGTATAGATCTTAGAGGCTTTGGGCGCTCAGATAAGCCTTGGACCGGCTATAACTATGATGTGTTTGCTGATGATATAAAACAAGTGATTTCCATGCTTAACTTGCAGGGAGTGACTCTAGTAGGATTTTCAATGGGAGGTGCAATAGTGATGCATTATGTAGCAAAGTATTTTTCAGAACTCGTTTCAAAAGTAGTATTGATGGGTGCAGCTGCACCCTGTTTTACCAAAAGAGTGGATTATCCATATGGCCTTGAAAAATCAGCCTGCGACGATCTTATCATGAAATCAAAGCAAGACAGGCCAAGGATGGTCTATGACTTTGGCAAGATGTTCTTCAAGAGTGAGAATTCTCAAAGTACAGAGATGTCAAAGTGGATATTCTCAATAAATATGGCAGCATCTCCATTTGCAACCGTAAAGTGCCTAGAAGAATTACGTGATGCAGATCTTAGAAATGATATGCAGGTACTAAATCAAAGAAACCTACCGGTAGCAATATTTCATGGCACACACGACAAAATATGTCCATTTGACTTTGCAAAAGTGATGAACGAAGGAATCAAAGGCTCTAGACTGATTGAATTCCATGAAAGTGGTCATGGTCTGAACATCGAAGAGAAAGACAAAATAAATGAAGAACTAATGAAGTTTATTGGATAGCAGAATGTTATAGCTGAGATACCGAAATAATATGAT
>JAICHI010000193.1 GCA_025922735.1 Nitrososphaeraceae archaeon
CTGAGATTCCTGAGCTTCGAAGTGACATGATAGCGGCTCCAAGCTGACCGCGCCCACCGTCTATCAGTATAAGATCGGGAATCTTTTCACCTGTAGAAGAATAGCGCCGGCGAACAAGCTCCCCCATCATCGCAAAGTCATTCTGCCCTACTACTGTTCTGATGTTGAATCTCCTGTAGTAGCTCTTGCTAGGCTTGCCGTTGATAAATCGAACACATGATCCAACAGCAATCGAGATTCCAAGGTTTGACACGTCAAAGCAATCAATGACTTCCGGCATGGAAGTAAGCTTTAGGTCATTTTTGAGCTCTACCACTGCTTGATCATAGCCCCTTTCAATATACATTGAAAGGTTGCGCATGATAAGGTCCATAAGCTGTCGCTTATCCTTTGTCAGCGTCTTTTCAACATTAAAGATACTCACCTTGTGCTCAGCTATTTTTTCAAGTGACATCTCTAACACCTGCTTGTCCTCAAGGTCTTCGTTGACATAGACGAACCTTGGGATTGTTGAGACCGAAGAGTAATATTGTAGAAGAAATGAGGAAAGCGAGTTGTCGCCTACCAGATCAAAATCGAACTTTTTCCGATCGCTTATGACACCGCGTGTCCTGCGGAGTGCCATCACATGGGCCACCCCCTTTTTGATATCTTTTAAAATACTAACATACTCTTCGTCATGGTTGCGGTTGACTGCCTTTTCCATCTTTTGCTTAATTCGCAGGTTGTTCAGCCTGTACAGAGTATCACGGATCTCTTTTGCCCTCTCATAGTCGCCAAGCTCTGATGCACGCTTCATCTCTGCATGCATTTCCTCAGCAAACTTGTCGATAGTGCTCTTTCCTTCCAGTATGCCTTGCAATGCTACTATATTGATCATATATTGCTCCCGCATTACATTAGCTATGCATGGCGCTTCGCAATTCTTGATAAAGTACTGAAGACAGGGTGTCTTGGGCAGCCTATTGCATATTCTTATTTTGAATAATTTTCGCAAGAGTCCAACTGTCAAGTATTTAGAACTACCTCGTACAAACGGCCCATAGATTCTGCCTTTTGGTCCAGTGAATTCTCCTGCCCTGTTGCGTCGGGCGACAAGGAGACGGGGAAATGCTTCGTCCGTTATTTTCAGATAGGTATAGCGTTGCTGATCCTTCAACTCGATGTTGAAGACTGGCCTGTAACGCTTGATGAGATTTGACTCAAGAAGGAATGCCTCAATCTCATTGTCTGTAATAATAAAATCTATGTCTGCTATCCTGTCAACTAGCCTGCTGGTCTTCCATCCTAGATTGGGGTCGTGTCTACGGAAATACGAGGTGACACGTTTTCGCAGGTTCTTGGCCTTGCCGATGTAGATTATCACACCTTCATTATCCTTCATTAGGTAAACGCCCGGTTGTTCTGGAATGCGCTTTTCTCTTAGGATCGTTGTAGTGAAAGTCATCGATTGGTCCTCCGCAATATCATACTATCAACTGACAACTTTGGCTTCAGATACTTGCCGGTATAGCTGTTCATAGTTTCGCTTACCTCCTCTGGGGTACCGGCTACAACAATTTGCCCTCCTGCTGCACCACCTTCCGGTCCAAGGTCTATTATCCAGTCTGCCGACGCAATGACATCAAGGTTGTGTTCAATGATTATGACTGTGTTGCCAAGATCAACCAGCCTTTTTAGCACATTTAGCAGCTTGCTTACGTCTGCAAAGTGGAGCCCTGTAGTCGGCTCGTCTAAAATGTAGACCGTCTTGCCCGTGTCGCGCCTTGACAGCTCTGCAGCAAGCTTGATCCTCTGAGCTTCGCCTCCTGAGAGTGTAGTTGCAGGCTGCCCCAGTCTCAGGTAGCCAAGACCCACATCGCTTAGCGTCTGGAGCTTTCTGGTAATAGTCGGTATCGCATAGAAGAATTTTAGTGCTTCTTCGACAGTCATGTCAAGCACATCTGAAATGGCTTTGCCCTTGTACCTAATCGCAAGTGTTTCCGAATTATAGCGCCTACCTTTGCATTCGTCACATGTGACGTAGATATCGGGCAAGAATTGCATCTCTATCTTTTTTGAGCCGCCTCCTTCACACGAGTCACACCTTCCCTCTGAGACATTGAATGAGAACCTGCCAGCTTTGTATCCCCTCTCTCTTGCCTGAGGTGTCTTGGCGAATAGCTCCCGTATAGGCGTAAAGGCATTGACATAAGTGGCAGCATTTGATCTTGGAGTTCTGCCAATTGGTGACTGATCGATGCCTATCACCTTATCTATGTGCTCTAGGCCGGATATCCTATCATGCCTACCGGCTCTTTCCTTTGCACCGTAAAAGTGTGCAGCAAGTGCCCTGAACAATATATCGTTTATGAGTGTCGACTTGCCTGAGCCTGAAACGCCAGTGACAGCTGTCATGCAGCCCAGAGGAAACCTGACATCCATGGACTTTAGGTTATTTTCACATGCATTGTGAACAGTCAGCCACTTGCTTGGCTTTCTCCGTTCATGCCGGTGGACAACCAGTTGATCGCCTCTGAGAAAAGCGCCTGTAATAGAACTAGGATTATTTACAATCTCTTGAAGTGGGCCGCTTGCAACAATAGCTCCTCCGTGGCTGCCGGCACCTTGGCCTATATCTATTATCCAGTCAGAGCTTCGTATAACTTCCTCATCATGTTCTACAACAATGAGAGTGTTGTCTAGGTCTCGAAGTTTTTTGAGAGTATCTATTAGCCGCATATTGTCGCGCTGGTGCAGGCCGATCGTTGGCTCGTCCAATACGTAGAGCACACCTGTCAAGTTTGACCCGATCTGGGTCGCAAGCCTAATTCTTTGTGACTCGCCGCCTGAAAGCGTGGCAGTCATTCTATTGAGCGTTAGATAGTTGAGTCCCACATTTAGTAGAAAGTCGAGTCTTGACATGATTTCCTTCAGTATAGTCCTTGCGATGTAGCGCTCAGTTTCCGTGAGCTCTAGCGTTTGGAAGAAGCGATAGCACTCATCTATTGACATGTCACACACATCCATTATTGACCTGTTCTGTATCCTGACTGCCAAAGCTTCATCGCGCAGACGCCTGCCATTGCACAACTCGCAGGGACGCTCCCGCATGAATTGCATTAGGTCTTCGCGCTTTGACTCTGATTCTGTTTCGCGGTAAATGCGCTCAAGATTTGGTATGACACCCTCAAATGATCCACGATATTCCCAACGGCTGTCAGAATGGCGCGACTGGTACTTGTAGTGGATGCTTTCGTCGCTGCCATACAGTATTACCCTAACTTGTTCTGGCTTCATCTTGACTATTGGAGTCGCAAGGTCAAAACCAAACTTTCTGCCTACGTCGCGCAGCATTGCAGATCGAAATGTTGCAAAGTGTCCAGTCCATGGCTTTATAGCTCCTTCTATTATGCTCTTTGACTTGTCTGGTA
>JAICHI010000194.1 GCA_025922735.1 Nitrososphaeraceae archaeon
AAGCACAGTGATCAGATTAAAGTCGGATAGCTGGCATTGGGTTCACTATGTATTATTAGAATGCTTGTTAGATTGTTATCATATTTTTGATAACATTATTATAGAGCTTAGACCTTTTGTATCAAACTCACTTTGAACAGATATCAAGTATAATAAACTTATCATGATTAAGACATTTAACAACCATGCCAAAAGGAACTGATAACACTCTTTTTACTCTGTTGGGGGCTCTTTTCTTGTTACCATCATGGTGGGAATACTTTTTGAGAACGAGGTCAAGCTGAAAGGAGTAACTACACTAGGACATCAATCAGCTCATGCACTAAATGACCCTGTCAGGATAAAGATCCTAGAGATCTTAAGTCATAAGCAAATGACTACTGAAGAGATGTCCAAGATACTTCGACGCACTGGGCATAAAAAGGCTATGACTACTATCAGGCATCATCTTGACACTCTCAAGAGTGCCGGCTTGATCGAAGTCACCAAGATGGTAGAAGTGAGGGGTGCTGTCAGAAAGTACTACATGCCAACTCTGCGTGCCTTCAGCTATAACGTCCCAAACCTTGAAAAACAATCCAAGCTGATAGAAGACGCCAGTTCAAGGTTGGTTAAAGTTCTAAAGAGCATATTTGAAGATGAAAACTTCGCTACAGAGATTGATGGAAAAGATAACTGCAACCTTTGCAAAGGGGACCACTACAAGGAATACGTTGCATTTGAAATACTAAACACTGCTTTGGCTAGGGTACTCCAAAGCGAAGAATATGCAATAATGATCGGAGGAAAAAAGCAGCCCAAAAAGTGATCATTCAAGCGTGATCCTGAATATCCCCTTTGTCTCATGGTCCTGCAGCATCTTTACCAGTATCCTTGGCACGTCTGAGGACGCCTTGTTGCATAGAACAGACATGGTTCGGGGGCATACAAAGTTCGTCCTGCGTATCACTATCTCATGTGCATTTAACATACTGAGCCGCTCGTCACCCCTTCCTGTTATAAGCAATGATTTATCTCCAACCATTATTTCTATTCTGACTACTGCTGAGTTTGATTTTAGCCTGTGCTTGAATGATTCATCCAAGTCAGCGCAAGCCTTGTTAGCTCTTACCCCTATTATGCAATCGCCCCTGAGTGTGAGGTGCTCATCTTTGGTTATTTCAATAGTCTTGGCATGAAGCGACTGAATATTTGGGTGCCCGTAAAAAGTGACCTCATCCTGAACCATTCCAGTTCCTTCCTCGTTACGCTATTAAAATCATGCAAGATTGCATTTGCTTTAGACCGTTCACTCATAGGTAGGCTTAAATGGAACGTTACAAAAAAATTAGATCGAATTGTTACCAGCAGCAGCGGGCTATGATCGAGCCATTACAGTATTTTCTCCAGACGGTAGACTTTACCAGGTAGAATACGCAATTGAAACCGTCAGACGGGGAACCCTTGCAATAGGTGTTAAAAGCACAGACGGAGTAATCCTAGCAGTAGAGGAAAAAACAAGAAAGCTCCAGATATCAAATGTTACCCAAAAGATCTTTCAAGTCGACGATCACATCGGCGTGGCCGCGGCGGGATACATTCCCGACGCGCGCACTCAGGTCGACCATGCAAGGTTCTTTGCACAGAGCAACAGGCTGATATATGATGAGCCCGTAGACGTTGAAGGTGTTGCCAAGAACCTCGCAGACATGGCTCAGCAATTTACACAGTATGCAGGTGTCAGACCATTTGGCGTTGCTTTGATACTTGCAGGTGTTGATAAGAATGGTTCTGCTCTTTATCTGACAGACCCAAGTGGCACATATATCGGATATGACGCCGTAGCGATCGGTGCAGGGAGCGATCAGGTGACTGAATTCCTGGAAAAAAGCTACAAGCCGGATATTGGCCTTGACGAGGGCGCCGCCCTTGCTATTGAGTCGATATATATGGTTAGTGAGGAAAAGACAGGCACTCGGCACTTGAAAATGGCGATAATTGATAACAAGGCCAAGACAATGCGAAAGGCAGAAGAGGATGAAATTCAAAGATATGCAACAACGGCAAGAGACAAGGCCTCAAAGCGCGGCGCATGATAAAACCAATTTATATACATCCCGCTAAGCTAAATCAAGAATGGTAGCAACATTAGGCACGAAAGCTCCAAACCTAGAGGTTTCGACGTGGGTACAGGGAAAACCGACAAACATCGACGAGGAGAGAGGCAACATCGTGCTCGTTGAAGTATTTCAGGTCAATTGCCCTGGTTGCTTCCTTTACAGCATTCCTGAAGCAATTGATATTTACAGAAAATACAGAGATAAGGGTCTCACGGTTCTGGGTCTTGCAACTGCCTTTGAAGATTTCGACAAGAACAATCTTGAGAACCTTCAAAAGTTAGTCAGTACTGGCGAAGTCATAGGTGAGACATATCGGGCATTCAGTAGCAGTGGGCAGCTAAGGGATGAGAGCAAGCTACCCTACAAATTACCTTTTCCGGTTGCTATGGACATGCTAGTTAAAATTTCCGGCCCGCTGACGCACAGCAAGGTGATGGACTTTATCGAAGCCAACATCCCTAGCTTCAGGTCATACTCTGAAAAAGATAGAGAGGTAATGGTTGAGCGCGTAAAACAGTACTTAAAATCAAAGGAGTATTCGGCCAAGACTTTTGATGAATACGCTTTACGCGGCACTCCATCCACCATCCTTGTCGACAGAAAAGGTGTTTTGAGGGGAACTTACTTTGGATCAAATGGCTTTTTGGAAGGTGCAGTTGAAGAGCTGATACGGGAGTAATGTCTGAGCTTTGGATAGCAATACCAGACTCGTCACTTTCAGATGAGCAGACAAAGCGTGACAAAAGCATAAAGATAGCACAATTTTCTCGAGCCTGCTCGATTTTTAGAGTCAAGAGAGTATATATCTATCATGATTCTCTATCTCACTTCGAAAAAGATGACCCGCATTTGCTCAAAACAATACTCCGCTATCTTGACACACCCCAGTACCTTCGGAAAATGCTGTTTCCCATGATGCGCGAGCTCGAATACGCCGGCATACTACACCCGATAAAGGCACCCCACCATAGGGTACTTGAAGACATCAAGAAAGTGAAAGCAGGCGACTTCCGAACAGGCGTTATCGTAAAGGTTAAGGGTCAGCTATTTGTTGAAGTAGGCCTAGGATCTCTTGTTCCCTTTGAGGGTGAGGGCCTTGAAGGTAAGAAAGTGAATGTCAGGTTCACCTCCTCATATCCAAACCTCAAGGCTATCCAAGCAATAGAGAAAGACATTTTTGATTATTGGGGCTATGAAGTAAAAGAGATTCCTTCAATTTCAAAGCTTCTTACAAGCCTTGATAAAACCCTCCCAATTCTCACATCAAGAAAGGGCCGCTACTTCCAAAGCATCGAGACCGGGCT
>JAICHI010000195.1 GCA_025922735.1 Nitrososphaeraceae archaeon
CTCGAATATATGTTCCTATATGCTCCTCCTCTTCATTTCTTCTTCTGGATGATCATAATTATTATTGCTGCGCATTATCTTCAAAGCCCTCTTTCTTCTTGCGCTCGTAGCCGTTTCTTTTGTCTCTGAAGATATTATCTCAATCAGCCTGGCTTTCTTGTAGTCTTTATAATTACTACTAGTAGTGCTGCTGCTACTACTGCTAGCGCTATTATTACGTAGATTAGGTCTCAGCAATCTTCCAAGTCTTTGTATGAATTCCCTTGCACTTCCAGTACCGCTTAGTATTACACCCAACTCTGCATCTGGAATATCAACGCCTTCATCTAGAACCTTGGACGTGACTATAGCCATGTATCGACCTTCCTTGAACCCCCTGAGGACATCCTGTCTTTCCTCCTTGATTGTTTTGTGAGTTATAAGTGGAATTAGGAACTTATCGGATATTTCATGGACAAGGCTGTTGTGCTGAGTAAATATTATCGTCTTGGCACCTTTGTTCTCTGCAAGGATTTCTCTCAGCTCTTCTATTTTGGCCTTGCTGTTCAGCGCAACATTCATCGCCTTGTTTCTGGCCAGCAAGGCTTCCCTTGCTGTCCTGTTTCTCCCAGACATTATTATCAACTTTTCAAGGGTAATCGGATACCTTTGAAAACTGAGTTTCTTCATGCATTGCTGATAGATGCTCATATTTCTTCTGTACTCTTCTAGCTCATCTGGCAGCATTTCCACCATTCTTCTTTCAATTTCATAGGAAGCAAGGTGTTTGTCTTTAGCAAGCTCATCAGGGCTGGCTTGAAACACAACTTCGCCAACGAGCCTCGGCAGGTCTTTATGAAGATCATCTTCCCTTTCAATCGTAGCAGTAAGGCCCAGACGAAATGGTGCCGCCATTTGCTCCGCTATGGTTCTGTAACCTAGAGCTGCCAGATGATGCACCTCGTCAAATATTACAAGCGAAAATTTGTTCCCAAGAAAAGGTGCTCGTATGTAGGCCGAGTCATATGTCGATACTGTAATTGATTGTATGTCATCATTACCTCCTCCGAGGTTTCCTATTCTGATGTTTGGAAAATATTTTGAGAGAATTGTGGTCCATTGATCCATCAAGTCAAGTGTCGGAACGACAATCAGAGAAGCGGCATTTGATTTCTCTATGGCCCTAATGCCAATAATGGTTTTGCCAGAACCCGTAGGTAAAACGACGCATCCTCTCAAACCTGCACGGAGCCAGTTGTCAAGAGCCTTTTGCTGGTAATCTCGCAATGATAGAGGTGATGACGATGAAAGTGACGATGACAACATCATCGACTCATCTGAGAAAACATAATCTGAATATTCTATACTACTCTGCTTGAGGTATTCTATAATATTAGAATAATGTAGAGCAAGTGCTCTTAGCACGTTCGTCCTCGGGTCTAAAATGGCAAATGGAATATGGGCAAGACCATGGATCACTATGGTGCCTTTATCATAAGTTAACGTCGCTTTGAGCACTAGTAATTTTCTCAAAAAAGCATTAAAAGTCTTACTCCTCAAAATTCAATTCCCCCTATTTGTAGTAGTGATAAAACAAGAACAGGTTTTATCATAAACCAATTAATTAACATGTTTTAGTTGTTCAGTTCTACAACACTAAATAACTGCCTACACTAACCATTGCTCATTGAGACGATAGCACAATAGATGTGTATTCATAAGTGTAATGATAAGTGTCATGATATAGTGTTTTGTTCTGTTGCTTCGAACACACAGGAACCTATCTTCAAAATATTGAACTACCATAATTTTATTAGCAAGTAAGTAATCACTACTAGGTATGACAGAAGAACCAGAAGAAGAGGTCGGGACGGGTGACACATGTACAGTAGTGGATGTATGGGAGTTGCTAGGCAGAAGATGGTCGCTCCACATTTTGAAAAATCTAAAAACAAAAGAAGTCATTAGGTTTAATGAACTAAAAAGATCGCTGGCCGGCATCAGCAGTACAGTACTCTCAGAGAGGCTGCTGGAACTAGAGCGTGAAGGGCTTGTGACAAAAAAGATTTACCCGGAGGTGCCACCAAGGGTAGAATATAGTATCACGCCTCAGGCAAGAGAGCTCGGATTGATAATAAAAGATCTGGCGCGTTGGGCAAACAAGTGGAAGCGCCCAGAAATAAAGCCACTTGTTGCCCAGAAGAAAAGCTAGTGCAGCTTTTGGAACTTGCGGCCGTCCTTTGCGCTCACAACCCCTATTTCCACAACAGGTAGCTCACCAAGTGCCCTTTCTATCGCTTTGTTGCTCAACGTGACAGCTTGCTCAACGCTCATGTCGGCGCTATACTCGCTTTGTACCACATCTAGTGCTGATTCAGCCGACTTGCCTATTGCAAAGCCCGAGCCGCGGAAGAATGTCCCGCTTGGGTCAACCTGATAGAGCTGCACGCCAGTCTGGTCGACGCCAGCTATGATCACAGATGCAGCCTGTGGCCTAACTGCGTACACTGTGTAATTGTGCAGGAAAGACCCAAGATGCTTTGCAAGCGAGCCGACATCTATTGGACTTTCAAAGTTGAGCCTATGCTTCTGTGCTTCAAGTCTCAGCTCGTCTATTAGCTGCAATATGTCACCAATATAGCCTGAGCCTGTTGCACCTACATGGCCGTCGACTACGAATATCTTTTCAGCCGGGTCTATAAGCGGCCTGACAGGCTTGATGTGGCTTGCTAGGAGCGCAAACGACGGGGTCTTGATCCCTATTGTGGTTGATCCCCTATTTACTGCTTCAAGGGCGCTATCAACCAGCACCAACCGGCCTTCCGGCCCATAATAGTATGGATACCTTCCTCCAGCAGCAATGTTTGCTCCTGCTCCTGCTGTTTCAGCCATCCCTACTTTTTCACCTCCACCGTTGCCAACAGGTTTGGAATCGCAAGCACCTCTATGCCGTTGCCAGAGCCAGGATCCCGCTCCATAGCTGCAGCCACCGCTTTTGTAGCCACAGCCTCAGCCTGTTCATTTGTGATTTCTTTGAAATACATACTCTCAAGCACTCCATACGCAATGGGCGAGCCGGAGCCTGAGGAGGCAAAATCTTCGCTTGTTATTGCGCCACTCATATCAGCTGCATAGACGTGCCCGCCTTCTTGGTCAACGCCGGCGACTAACAGTTCCACAAAATAGGGCTGATAGTTCTTTAGGCCGGAATATGCAAGGTTTGCGATCAATCTTGCTGATTCCTTGGTTGTAAGCTGAAAGCCTCTCCGCAGCTCTATCAGCTTACGCTCTCCCTTGGCTACTTTAATCAGATACTCTGCGTCGGATAACTGTCCCGCTATTGCCACAGCAAGTGTGTCATCTACCTTGGCTATCTTTTGGGTTATTTTTGAGCCAATGAAAAAACC
>JAICHI010000196.1 GCA_025922735.1 Nitrososphaeraceae archaeon
GCTTGCGTGGCCAAGGCCTACACCATACGGTGCAAAGTATGCTGCTACTGCTGCTGACAACGGGCTGAAATATCACCGTTGATTATATATTATTGTCATATTCCAAGCGTTATGATCTTACCCTTTGGTTCGGCTTCTTTGAATACTGCTGCTTGAAACTTGTATAGTTTTGAGGTAGGGTCAAGCCATACATCAGGCGGCGCACCTGCTTTGTAGCATATATTTGCGAGATATTCCTCAACATCCCACTTTAATTCGATTGGAACCTGGGGCAGGAGTAGCCCTGAGCCAAAGCGCCATTGCAGTATTAGGCCGTCTCTTCCTATCTCGATCTCTTTTCCATAGTCCGAGGGGCCGGCTCTGATCTCTTGGGGAGGAGTAAGTACGCTAACCTCGAAAATGATATTGTCAAGCTCCTGTCTGTCGAGGGGAGGAAAGCGAGGATCTTCTGTTGCGGCCGCAATTGCAGCCTCTATCACCCCTTGGTTTAGTGGTTTCTCTGGAAGCGGAAAGCCAATGCAGCCGCGCAAGTATTCCTTTTTGCTTATGTTTACATAGTTGAGCGTCACAAAAATCCCTGCCTTTTCTAGCATGTCCTTTTCTGGTTTGATCATGACTGATTCTTGCAAGTATTTTTCGACCGCGATTCTGGCGAGACGGACAAGCTCTGCGCCTTCAATAACGGATATCAATCCTGCTTATATACTCTGGACGGACTAAAAAATCCAGAGCTTCCCATAGCATATTTTGTTCCATGTTCTCAAATGCGAAAGAGCTCAGGCTGAAGAAGATACCGATATTGTTTAGATTACATGAGGAAATATCTCCCTCCTCACCCTTCCTTCTCCGTACTGCCAGATTGGAAAATAAGGCTATGTTTAGCATCTCACACAGATAACTCACATGTTGCGATAAAGAAGAAGAATGATCATTAGTAACAACTAGACAATATCGCACATCCACTCAAAGGTGAGGACAAAGAGCATATGTTTATGATGAGCACTTCCATAGCAAAAAAATCATAAAGTTAGTGCTCAGCAAGGAAGGGTGCGGTTTGGGTGATTGCTAGTTATCGATGTATTTGCATGCACAACTTCATAATGGCGGCACTATCTTGAAAAAACTGTTCTGGGTCAGAGACTTTTCCACATATTAAGGCATAGAATACAATCCAAAGATTACTACTATCAAGGTTCTATAGGAAATCTGTCAAACAAAAGAAACATGTCGTCCTTCGTATATATGCAAGATTTGAAATTTTTCACGGTTGTGATATCTCTTCATTTTTGTCCTAAGGTAGCCGCTTTTCAAGGACTGGAGACCAGGAGGACACAACAGCAACAAATTGGTGGTTACGGCTGCATTTTTGAGATACAGAGATTGTTATACATGAATAGCTTTCCAGGAGGGAATATCGCACTTGCAATAAGACATATTAACACTAAACCCTCTATCTAACCCACATCTCTATGATGAACTGTCCAAATTGCGGCGCAATCATGGTATGGCTTAACGGCTCTGTACTACATGACCCACCTGTCAAGCAATACGAATGCAGAAGATGCAAGTTATTCGTTGTAAAGTATCAAGACGGCAATTATGAGGTGGTGCCTATTGAGCCAGAGATGCAGCAGCAACAGTGATAATGAAAATAAACAAGGTCGTTGAAACATGCATCTATTCTTCTGATCTTGAAAGCATGAAAAAGTTCTACGTAGGAATTCTTGGTTTGTCTGTTATTCAAGAAGAAGAAGGAGATAAGCTGATTTTCTTAAAGGCCGGTAAGAGCATGCTCTTGATATTTGACCCTCTACGAACTAGCGTCAATAACGACAAGCTACCTACACATGGTGCAATGACTCCGCCATCAAGCATCCACTTTGCTATGGAGATCGAAGAGCAAGATTATCAGCCGTGCAAGGAGCTCTTGGTAAGGAATGGTATTGCAATAGAAAAAGAAGTGAACTGGAATAGCAAGACAAAATCACTTTACTTCCGGGATCCTGCCGGTAATCTTGTGGAACTGATAACGCCGGGCAGCTGGCCAGTGGAAAGATAATATAATATTCTATTCCTTCCATTTCATCACTGATGTATAATAAACCACGAATCTCATTAAGGGAGCAGCTTGAAGACAAGAATAAGATAATTGTGCTGCCTGGAGTTTTTGACGCTCTGAGCGCTAAAATAGCAGAGCATGTAGGCTTTGATGCGATGTTTCAGACAGGGTATGGCTCCTCTGCAGCTCTGCTGGGAATGCCGGACTTTGGATTGCTAAACTCCGGCGAAACAGTTGATAACGCTATGAGGATAATCCGAGCAGTAAGTGTCCCGGTTCTCGTTGATGCTGACACGGGGTATGGCAATCCACTCAACGTTTGGCGGCTAGTTAGAGACCTTGAAAGCCTAGGTGCTGCAGGCATCTTTCTTGAAGATCAGGTCTGGCCAAAGAGATGCGGCCATATGGTGGGCAAAGATGTCATTTCAAAAGATGAATACATACCTAAGCTCAAAGCAGCCTTGGAAGCTCGACAGAGCAAGGACTTTATCATTGTCGCGAGGACTGACGCCCGTGCGCCAATAGGACTTGACGAAGCAATTGAGCGCGGCAAAGCCTACAGAAAGGCTGGAGCTGACGTCATATTTGTTGAAGCACCACGCTCAGTTGAAGAGTTGAAAAAGGTGGCCAATGAAATAGACGCGCCCCTTGTTGCAAATATGATAGAGGATGGAGTGACTCCAAACCTATCTGCAAGCGAGCTTGTAAAACTTGGATACCAGATCGCAGTTTTTCCTCTATCAGCAATCTACAGTGCCACATTTGCGATGAGACAGGTGCTCACAGAGTTAAAAAATACCGGTACAACTAAGGACGCTCGCAATATTATGGTTACCTTCAAGGATTTTAACCGGTTTATGGATCTGGAGCACTTTGTAGGTCTCGAAAAAAGATATGCTTGATATCTATGGTAACGAGAGGTCAGTTCTTATGAAATTTCTACCTCCCATTTTACCATGAAATCGCGGCTAGCCTGTCCGATACCTACTTGAAACGAAGAAAAGGGCATCATGAGGAAGCTTTTTGGTTATATTTTTCCAGCGTCTTTTGCGCCCAGGTTGTTCCATTTCTTCTTTAAGAGTGACTTTATTAACTGTCAGTTTGAAAAAGCCGCAACCTTGGCTGCACTATATTTTCACTAAACTTTGATTCTTGGTCGACGTTTTACTGGATGGGCTTGTGAAGTCACACTACCCATTATTAACATGGAGAACAGATCTAGTGCGTGCTAGATAATGGAAAAAGAGATCGGAGGATTATACTTCGAAACAAAGCCGCCGTGATCTAAGAGTTTTTAATGTTATCCGAAAATGCAGCGGTA
>JAICHI010000197.1 GCA_025922735.1 Nitrososphaeraceae archaeon
AAAGCTCTCATTTACTCTTACCCTTCTTCTTGTTGCTGCTGCTGTTGTCTTTTCATTGCTTCTGCCATCTGTAGTGCCTTGGGCTCATCTTCCTTTGTAGACATGAAACTTTTTTCCTGTTCGTGCACTTGTTTGTCTTTTGAGGCTTTTCCTAATATCTCTACTTTAACAGTCTCTATGTGAATAGCATAATCTTGATTACAATGCTGAGATATGTACTTTGGTTGATTGATATTGTCAAAATCAGCTTGCCATTCTAATTGTCCACCACATATACTACATTGAGAGTCTGTTAGAGCGTAATGAAGAGATATAGGCACACTATTTTGTTCTACTCTAGGCATTTTGTTTCGTACTAGTTATAGATACACTATTCTTTATCTTCATTATACCTGGAGCTATTTATTGTCATCAGAGACTAAATTATTGATTTTTTCGCCTAACTTATTTTGAATAGTTTTAATCGTGGAGTTCATCTGGTTTCTATATAATGTCAAACCAATTCTTTTGGCATAAGGCTGTCCTTTGGCAAATGATTCAGCCATATTCTGCACAAATTCTGGTTCTATTTTAGGCGGGGTGGGAGGCTCAAAAGGATCAACATATGCTTCTATAACAGTGGGCTTTCTTGTTGTTTTATCACTCATGGCCTTTTTCATGATTGGCTCTATTTCGTCAGACTCCTTTATCGTATAACCTATCCCACCACAGGCTTCAGCTATTTTGGCAAAATCTATTGGACTAAATTCAACACCAAATTCTGGATTTCCAAGAAAGGCCATTTGTTCCCATCGAATCATTCCAAGTGTATTATTTTTTAGAATGATAACTTTAATTGGCAAGTTATATTGTACTGCTGTCGCAAATTCACTCATTAACATTGCAAACCCACCATCACCTACAAACGCTACACATTGTCTTTCAGGATATGCAAGCTGAGCTGCTATTGCATAAGGCAAGCCACACGCCATAGACGCCAAAGTTCCAGATACAGAAAATTTCATTCCCTTTCTAATATTTAGAAAACGTGCAGCCCAAATAGTATTAGTACCACTATCCACCGAAATTATCGCATTATCTTGTAGTTGTTCAGAAACTGCTCTAGCAATAGCCTGTGGTTTGATTGCCTTTTTTTCATCTGTCTGCTTACTACTTTGTCTGTCAAGTAACTCGATCCATCTTTTCATTGATTGCTGTTTTGATCTTAGAAATTCCTGTTGTTCTTCTTCTCCTTGATATTGCTGATGACTACTACTGTGGTTGTTGCTGCTGTTGCCATTTGTCCTTCTGTCCCGAAGTAAAGGAAGCAAAGCAGACAATACTTTTTTTGAATCACCTGTCAAACCCACTTCAACTGGGTAGCGTAGTCCTATTTTTTCAGCCTTGATGTCAATCTGAATACCTCTCGCTTGTCCTGGTTTAGGAAGATACTCAATATAGGGAAATGAGGTTCCAATCATTAATAATGTGTCAGCTTCACTCATAGCGTCAGTGGCGGGTTCAGTTCCTAACATACCAATTCCTCCTATGCTATAAGGATGGTTATCAGGAATCACAGCTTTGCCTAAAAGTGCTTTGACAACAGGAGCCCCAATCCTCTCTGCTACAGATATTACTTCTTGGCCTGCATTTAATGCTCCCTGGCCAACAAGAATAACTATCTTGTTACCTGAGTTAAGGACATCTGCTGCATGTTCTAATAAGTATCTGTCTGGTAAAGCACCACCTGCGGCAACAAAAGTATCAGATGTATGACCTGGCACTTTATGCCGTGAATATTTACCTTCTAGTTTTCTTTCTTGGACATCTATTGGAATTGTCAAATGGCTAACTCCTCTTTGTGCAAATGCTGTTCTACATGCTATGTCAACAGCCATCTCCGCTTGTTCTGGAGCGGTTATTATATTATTATAAACAGAAACATCCGAAAATAGTTGCAATAAATTTACATCCTGCTGATAAGACGAACCCATCAAATCAGAGTAGGTGCTTCCCGTTATTGCAATTACAGGGGTACTATCTAATTTGGCGTCATATAACCCATTTAAAAGATGTATTGCACCAGGGCCTGAAGTGGCAACACAAGCACCTAGCTTACCTGTATATTTTGCATACGCACAAGCCATAAATGCAGCAGACTCTTCATGTCTTACAAGTATAAACTTGATTTTATCTTGCCTTGTTCTCAAGGCTTCCATAAATCCATTAATACCGTCGCCAGGTAAACCGAAGATGATATCTACATTCCAATCTAGTAATGCTTCTGCTATGATATCTGCAGTTCGCATATTCTCATACTCGCTCATATCTCTATATTCAGTTATGTTATGAACAGTATGCGATAAGTAAGTTGATAACGGGAAGTAAGAAGATAATTGTCAGCTCTCTAAAGGACGCCATACAAAGCTATAAGTAAATAGTACAAAATCATTATGTGGTTTGGTTATGACTAAACTGATTTTACAAGGCCCGTCGGGATTTGGACAAAAATTTATTTGAATCTAACTCTGCAAGTATATTTAGCTAATCACTTCTTAACTGACAGTCTAGTATGAGACACTATATTCGTAATAGCATGGCCTAGGTAACGGTGCCCTCTATTCTATCTATCATGCATTTATGGTCCGCGATACTCAACTTGTGCAAAGAAGGCATTCTGACCAGAATCATCAGAGTTCATGTTGGGCGTTGAAATCTCATTAACTTTGATTTAGCCGCATCTGCTATCTTGAAAATAAATCCTTTAGGCAATTGTATCTTCGTCTCTTGCTCTTCTCCTGTCACAGGGTTTTTGAAGCTTTCAAGCTGTACATCAATGATACCGGGGATAGAGAAGCTCTGCTCTTCTTACCATCTATCTTAGCGATAATGTCTACAAACTGCGGCTCAAGTATATACTTGTAGGTCGGTGGGATTTCCCTGGATTAGGAAGAAATTTGTTTGAATCCAAATCTCGGAGCATGCTTGGCTAACAGATTTCATAACAACTGTATTGTGCCAAACAACATTTGATCGTGATAAAAAATCTACTCAAAACTTTAAGATCTTTTATCATATGTGATACCTTGTAATTATCTTTACATCCATCCTTCCGTAATGGCTAGTATGATTACAAAGTAGCAACGAATTAAAACTATCAAAGTATTCAACTCTTGTGAATTATACGATTATAACTTCGATAGCCGTTATCGGATGCCTTGTTCTTTCAATAGTTGGAATTCATCTCATTCCTATTTTTGCAACTCCAAACAATTGGAGTTCTGGGAAAGATATACCCACTCCAAGATCAGAGGCTGCATATGCCTCACTTGGAACAAAGATTTATGTTATTGGAGGAGCGGGCAA
>JAICHI010000198.1 GCA_025922735.1 Nitrososphaeraceae archaeon
AAAGCCGATTGTGCCTGGAGTAACAAGTATAGAAGCTGAACCTGTGGAGGAGGAAGCGAGCCTAATGATCGCCTCATAGATGAAAAAGACAGCGACTACAAAAAGCGCAATACCGCCGATGAATCCTCCAATGGTCTCGATCTTGCCGTGTCCATAAGTATGGTCAACATCCTTTGGCTTGCGCGCCAGTCTGATGGCTATTATCAATATTGCAGTGACCACAGCATCAAGCAGTGCATGAGTACTGTCTGTTATGAGGGCAAGACTGTTTGTGAAAAGACCAGCAGTAAATTCAAACACGAAAACAGAGACGATGGCTATAAGTGACATTCGTAAGGCGCTTCTTTTCATGGCTTCAACATCAGATGTTGTTGTTAAACGCCCTGCCACTGTCAATAAAATTAGGGTAGAGTTTATTATTTAGGCATTTACGTTTCCACTAACTAGCAAAATTAGTACAAGGTAAAATGAAAATAACAATAATGGTAATAAAAAAGTGGTGTGAATCTAACTCAAGTCCAGATGACTTTTTAGATTCTTGTATCTGTTTCTGACGGTCACTTCTGTAACGCCGGCTGCTTCAGCAATATCTGTCTGCGTCTTGCTCTCGCCGGTATTGAGGCATGCGAGGTACAATACGGATGCGGCAAGTCCCATTGGATCCTTGCCTGCCGATATTCCACTTTTAGTCACGTTCTTCATTATTCCTATGGCGAAGCGCTTGGTGCGCTCACTTAGGCTGGCTTTGTTTGCAACCTTGACTATACATTTCAGCGGGTCGACTAATGGGATTTTGAGATCAAGTTCCATTACTACCAGCCTGTATATTCTTGCCAGATCCTTACGCTTGATATTACCAGTGTTTGCGATGTCCTTTAGTGTTCTGGAAGCGCCAGTCTCTCTGCATGCAATGTAAAGCGCTGCGCCTACCATTGCAGATATTGTTCTTCCCCTGACAAGGCCCCGCTCCTGAGCCTTTCTGTAAATGTAAGCAGTTTTTTCTATTACTGGGTCCGATACTCCTAGCTTGTCCTTGAGCCTATCAAGCTCAGAGAATGCTTGCCTGAGATTTCTGTCGGTGGGAGAATGAGCCTGTGTACGGAAGTCCCAGGCTCTGAGTCGACCCATCGTCGAACGCATAGCGCCGTCCAGTATTCGGCCGCTGGCATCCTTGTCAGTTCTGCCTATTACAGTAGACAGACCCATATCGTGACGGGCTAATGAGCGTGGAATTCCTGTCCTGCTTCTATCATTTACCTCTTCTGAGGTAAAAGCGCGCCATTCGGGGCGGCTTTCCTGACCTCGGTCTGATAGCACAAGACCGCAATTCCTGCAAATAATCTCGCCTGATTCTGGATCTGTGACCGTCTGATCGGATTTGCATATACTACATAACATTGCGGTTTGCATATTTTCTAGAATGAGGTAAGATTATTATGGCAATTCATCCTAATAAAGGATACTTTTTTATAAAAATTTATTATATGAAATAATTTTTGACAGCAATTGAGCTGTATGACGGTTTTTCCTTCAAATTTATTAAAGATCGGCTCTGTTCTGGATGTATTTTGCATTGCACGGATCTTAACAACTAGACGATAGGAAGAGGTATATTTCCCTCCAGTACTGCTACTATCAAACTGATTTCAATTAGGCGATGAACACATACCCACTAAGTAGAATCAGCTTTATCAAGGCTCAGACTTTCTCTGTCTTTTCCTCGTCCTAGAACCTGTACCAATACCTTCATCCTCTTTATCCAAAAGCACAAGTGGAAGTGCGGTAAGAAGTTTCTTCTCGGTTACAGTTCTTATTGTTTTTGTGGCTTTAGCCTGCGACCTTGCTCGGGCCACCATGGTGACTCGAGGCGCAAGTTTGTGGAAGGGCATATTGTAGTCTGGCAGATCAAGTGGCACAGTCTTGTTCCTGAATATGGCATAGGTTTTGCCATCATAGGTACACTTGACTATCGGGAGAGCTTTCATACCTATTACAATATCTGCAACTTTGTAATATTCTATCAACCTGCGACTTTCGTATATTGTCTCATTCTTTCGCCTGAACCTTTTTTTGCCCATAAACTTGAATGCAAGTATTATGTGTCGCTCTGGGTAGATGCTAAACATATTGCGAACCATTAAACAGCGCTCTATCTGGTCCAGTGGCACGTACAGTATATCACTTGTTCCTGATTTTGCCTCAATTGTCAGCAGAATGCCGACATCGTTGTTAACCGCCACAATATCTGGAAGACCTGTACTGCTGCCGCCCAATCGCCGGGCACGCCACTGCACGTTATTTAGCCTCTGAACAAGAGTATGCTCATAGTTGTAGCCTCGGCTGCGGCGGATGTTTCCCAATCAGCTATAACGGAGATTATCTCGTATCTTTAAATTTATCTCTAGCAAGTGTTTTTATTTGAAACTGCCGCCAACAAGACTAAAGGAGTTTGAGTGTAAATATATGTCATCATCATCATCAGGTATACAAGGCTCGCTTGAACAGATAGACAAAAACCTCAAAGATGTGCAAGATAGGCGCGAGAAATTAATCAAGGGAACGCGCGATGTTGTCATGTTATGCAGCAAATCAATAGTAGCCATGCATCATAGCCAGCTTGAGGATGCAAAGAGCAAGATGGATCAGGCAAAGGCAATGCTTGAAGAGTTCAGAAATTATGCAGGAAATGATCTCTATCGATATATAGCAGTCGCTGAGCAGGAGCTTGTAGAAGCCTACGCGTTGAAGTCAGTAATGGACGACAAGCCAATGCCGTCTATGAGAGAGCTCGACGTCACAGGCGAGTCATATCTTACAGGGCTGCTTGACTGCGTAGGTGAGATAAAGCGCCTTGTTTATGATAGGATGCGCTTGGGTGAAGGAAAAGATGCTGAGAAACTATTTGCAACAATGGAAGAAATCTATAATGCTATCTATCCGTTTGCAGTATATGATAATATTGTTTCAGGATTGCGCAAGAAACTCGATGTTGCAAGGAAGCTAATTGAAGACATAAGGGCGACTGTGACTGAGGAAAGCAGGAGAAAGGCGCTAATAGAAGCAGTTGGGTCTTTTGAAAAGAGGACATCAAAAGGAGGAGAATAAAGTTGTGAGTTTTGGAATCTCTCACATCTAGATCGGCTAAATGTTGTTGTTGTTATTGTTATTTGTATGTGCGTTTCCAATGGAAGTATCATATCCTCATGATATGACATTGTGATACTTGCTTCAATAAACACCTGTTTCTTTCCTTGAAATGATGGACTTCATGATCAATCAATCAATCATGCGCTGATTATGCACTTGAAGTATTGTCTCTGTCC
>JAICHI010000199.1 GCA_025922735.1 Nitrososphaeraceae archaeon
ATTTACCTGCTTTCCAGTTTCATCAAGTTCATGCAGCTTCTTCTCATATTTGATATGTACTAGCTCTGCATCTTCCTTCATAGAGTCATTCTCAGAGAGAATATCCTGAAGTGCCTTTATCCTCTTGAGCGTGAGTGACTTTTGTCTCAACAATCTCTGTGCGTCAAGTCTCCATCTAGGTATAAAGAAGACATATTCTCCTTGGATAACTAGCTGCTCGTAAGGCAGTTGCTTTAGACCGCCAGAACCACAATCGACTCCGACGGCTTCTATCTCGCCATCGTTTTGTGTTATTATGCCGACTGCTCTCCCGATGTAAGTACCATATATGTCCTTAACTTGCTTGCCTACAAATCCGAGCTTTTCTTCGCTCATGTGAATTGTTGAACAAAGATTGTATAATGATAACGGTGTTAAAACAGTTCGATAAAATAGTGGAATTAATCATGCCATTTAGTTTAGGAGATTCTTTATAAGATTTGCTTGTTTTTAGTAGAATACTTTTAGTAAGGACTCAATATTTTTGAAGTCGCCTTTTCACATTCTTTTAGTGGTCATGTGTATCTATCTCCATGTTTGACAGCAATGTCTTTCTAGACAGTTTTACAGAAGAGGAAAAATCGATTCTCAAAATCCACTTCTCTAATATCGATGGGCAGGTATTTGCGATTACAACTCCAAGGCAGGTAGATAGGGGTGCCCTAATGTCCCGCTATTCCCGTACAGACAAGACAATGCGGAGGATATTTCTAGATGAGTTTGCAAAGAACCCAAACAGAGGTGAAGAATTTTATAAACGAGTCCTCCTTGAATATGGAGATGATTCGGTGGCTGAGCTCGGCGAGGCTCAAGTCGCTGTCGAGAGGATATCAAATATTGCTGCAAAAAAGATTGAGGATCGTAGAGTCGGCCTCTCATATCTAGAAAAATCGTCTCGTTATGTAGCTTTTAACCAAAAGGTGGGCGGCTACTATCGATATGCTAGAGAAGACAGCATTATGTCGTCGGCTCATGCAGACAGATACATTGAGACTTGCGACCACTCCTTTAACACTTACAGTAAGAGCATCCAACCGTTACAAGCCTTCCTCAAGGAAAGAGAGCCAATAGAACGCTTTAGTTTCTTTGATTCAACTTCGCAAAAGGAGGTGCCCTTTGGCAACTTGATAGCAGACAATGACATTGAGGCAGCTAGACGGATCTACAGTATGACGATTAAGGCAAAGGCGCTAGATATCCTCCGTGGTCTCTTGCCTGCATCCACCATCACAAACGTCGGCATTACAGGCAACGGTAGGGCGTTTGAATACTTGCTGACGCTGATGTATGGGTCAAAGCTAAAAGAGATCAGATCTATTGCGGCCCAGTTATTTAGTGAGCTAAACGCAGTCATCCCTTCCTTTATCAGACGTGCAAACGACAAGCACGGACAGGCACTGCAAGAATATACAGCAAAAACCGGGAATGCAATTGGTGAATTTGTCAGGTCCCATCTATCGGGAATCCCACCTGAAGAAGAGCCTGAACTTGTCAGACTGATTGACTACAAGGACAACTTTCAAGCAGAAGTAAATGTAATATCTGCAATTCTGTATGAGCAGGCTCAGGGTCAGTCGCTTCACAGGATTACGAATTACGTCAAATCAATGCCAATTGAAGAGCGGAACAAGGTTATCCGCACATACACAGAATTTCGTACCAGCCGCCGTCATAGACCAGGCAGGGCGTTTGAAATGGTCGATTATACCTTCGAATTGTTTACTAACTTTGGCATATTCCGAGACCTGCATAGGCACAGAATTCTTACGATTGAGCGGCAATTGCTCTCGACGAAACACGGTTATGACCTTCCTCAAGAGCTGGTTGATTCAGGACTCGACAAGGACTTTAGAGATTGCATGTACCTATCAAAGCAGGTTTATGAAGAGATAGCCAAGACTATGCCAGAGGAAGCTCAGTACGTTGTCAACTTTGCATATCGCTATCCCTATTTTGTAAAGATGAATCTGCGAGAAGCATGTCACATGATAGAGTTACGTACGGCCCCACAGGGTCATCCTGACTACCGGATCGCATGTCAAAAGATATACAGCGAAATCAAGCGGGTACATCCTCAACTTGCGCAGGGAATCAAGTTCGTAGACATGAATAGGTATCAGCTGGAAAGGTTCGATGCGGAAAAAAAAAGCGAGAAAAAGAGACAGCAGGTTACTAAGACAATATCTGGCTTTTAGTACCAGTACATGGCAATCAACACCATTATTGACCAAGCTTTATATATCACCATTGATTACCATTAGATGGTAATAAAAAATGGTCGACAAGACAATCCCAACAAAAGACGAAAGAACAGTAGTAGATGTATATGACACAACGAGAGACAACCTCATCAGAACAGTAGATGAATTTGCAAAGGCCCAGCCACAGTATTCACAGTCAATTTCTAACCTCCAGCTGGACTATATCCAGACAACCAAGAACATGATCCAGACTACATTTTCCGCTCAGAAGCAGTTAGCCAGCACCTTAAACGTCCCATCAGTGCCATACGGAGAAGTGTTCATAAGACAATCAAATGAAATGACAAATAACGCAATCAGGTCGGTGGGCATAAACAACCAGCTGACGATCAACGCACTAGATGCAGCAAGGGAAAACCTAAAGATCTACAACAGAACAGTAGATACACTGACTGACTTTAACACCAACATCGCAAGAGCGTGGACAACGTTCTTTGCGCAACAGCAGCAACAGTTCACGCAACAGCAGCAACAGTTCACAAGGCAGTAAAGAACCTGCCTTTTTTCTTCTTCCTTTTTTGGCATAGTTAATAAATAAGTTAAAATCATATTATCTTATGTCTGCTACGGTAACCGAGTACGTATGCCCAGACTGTGGAACCCTTTTACGTCACAGCAATCCGACGACCCTTGAAAGCATGAGGGATGTTCATAATCAATTATGTATTGTTAAAAGGCAAAAGACAATGGCTGCGCAGGTAGCTGCGCCCAAGCCTGCTGCTGCGGCCGCCTCGGTTACTACGGCCAAAACACCGGCGGTCGCAGCAGCAGCAGCAGCACCACCTGCTGCTATTCCAGCAGCAACTGTAGCACCAGCACCAGCAGCGGCAGGAGGAGGAGGAGGCGGCCCAACCACGATATCACTCACTGGCACAGGAACAAGCTACAGCACAGCAGAAGGCCCAATTGACCCCAAGTTCAAAGAAAAAAGACAGGTAGTTGGAACCTATCAAGGAATCAAA
>JAICHI010000200.1 GCA_025922735.1 Nitrososphaeraceae archaeon
AATGGCATTCTTATTAATATGGCACCCACCCATCATGACATAAGCGAAATAAAGGTAGCACTGTACTGCAGCTCCATGTAACCGTAGTAACAGGGATAGACGGTTACACACTCTCTTCCTTATTCTCGTTATCAGGACCTTATGACGTAGACAGGTTTTTAAAGGCTATAGTCTGGTAACGTGTAGAACATGATAAAGGAGAAGATAAAGGTCAACAATCGCAGCTATGATGTGACGATGAATGAACAGACCCATATGTATGCGATGCGATTGAGGAGGCTTTATCAACAGAGCTATAGCGATATGGATAGCTTTGACGAAGTCAGTTCTGAGATTTCCAACACGGTGAGCAATTTACTCAAACACTCTGTCTCTCCTGAAGTAAGAGAGGACGACATGGATGGAGTCGTCCAGCAGCTACTGAAGATGTATGAAAAAACCACCAAAAAGTAGTAGCAGCATTTAGAATAACCTCTAAATAACAATCAGAAGTCTTCATTGATATGGATGCACTTATTGTTAAAAAATGCATTAATCCTTCATGCGGTTTAACTCATGAGATTAACAATGACATTTACAGATGTTCGTGTGGCTCGCTTCTAGATATAAAGTATAGTAAGAAGCAGAGCCGCGAGTTAGTAGAAAAATTCTACCAGCGCAGGGATCACGGCGGCAACATCTACAACGAAAGCGGAGTATGGCGCTTTCGTGAACTAATCAATTTTGCCGGCATTGATACAGACGATTTTGAAGAATGCGCGCGCGTACTAGTGTCACTTGACGGTTCTGAAGGACGCCTTTCAAAACCTTACAAGATGAGCAAGGTAGCTGAGTATGCGAGCATGGACCACAATTCTTTCTTTCTTCAGCCTGAAGGATACAATCCTTCAGGCTCGTTTAAGGATAACGGCATGTCTACTGCAATGACACATGCAAAAATGCTTGGCGTAAAAAGGATAGTTTGTGCCTCCACTGGCAACACTTCAGCTTCTGCTGCAATGTATGCTGCAAACGAAAATATGGCATGTGATGTTTACATCCCAAGAGGCGAAATTGCCCCTGGCAAGCTTGGTCAGGCTTTCCAGTTTGGCGCGCAGGTAATACAAGTGCAAGGAAATTTCGATGATGCACTTACTGCTTCGCTTAATAACGCAAAAGAAACCGGAGGATACACTGTCAACTCAGTCAATCCCTTCCGCCTAGAGGGTCAAAAAACTATCATTTACCGAGTCCTCGAATCCCTCGACTGGAACCCCCCGGACTGGATAGTGTATCCCGGTGGAGCTCTAGGTAACACATCGAGCTGCGGAAAATGCTTGATAGAGCTCTATGAATGGGGCTGGATAAGGAAAATTCCAAGGCTTGTAGTAGTGAATGCAGAAGGAGCAAATGTGTTTTACAAACTGTACAATGGATTCTTTGAGGACAGGCCGCTTAGATGGAACGGTGGCAGGCCAGATCTTGCACTCATTGACCGCTATTATGCTGACTTGGACAAGAAAGGAATCAGGCCAAAGACACATGCAACTGCAATTCAGATAGGGAGACCAGCCAATATTGTCAAGGCACTGCGCGCCCTTGACTTTACTAATGGTGTAATAGTGCAAGTGAGCGACAAGGAAATGAGCGACGGTATGTCGATTGTTGGTTTAAACGGCTTTGACTGCGAAATGGCATCAGGCGCAGTCCCAGCAGCTGTTAAAAAGCTACGCAGGGAAGGACTAATCAAGAAGGATGATGTAGTAGTAGGCATCCTTACCGGAAGGCAGAAGGATCCTGCGCTTGCAGTAGAATACCATATAAATGCAGACAATATCTTTGCAAGGCCCCCCACAAACCACTAAAGCTTTTTCAATTTATGTTAAAAAGGATGTTAGTGATTTTATTACTATATCTCTCATATTATAACGGAAATTTAGTATTAATACTATTAAAAAGACTTTATTATCTGCTTACTCAAAATGATATTATATGTGTAGTCTACTGGAGACTTTTGAATAACCATCCAATAATACTCTTCAATTCGATGGATTGCAGAATCAAGGTACAGCAGAGATGCTTGACAGATTGAGCAAGAAGCGTATCAATCAGATGCTGCCCCCTTTAGGGCAGAAAGAATGGCATTTGCCTTATGCTCCGTTTCTGCCCATTCAAGCTCTGGATCAGAATCGATAACGATGCCTGCTCCTGACTCGATATATGCCTTGCCACCATTCACAAATAGAGACCTTATCGTAATTGCAAAATCGCATGAGCCATTGAATGAAAAATAACCTACGGCACCAGCGTAAGGTCCTCTGAGCGAAGGCTCGAGCTCATCTATTATCTGCATTGCACGAACTTTAGGTGCTCCTGACACAGTACCAGCTGGAAAGACCGCTTTGACAGAATTGTACGAATCGAATTTGTTTTGCAATCTGCCTACTACATGCGACACGATATGTTGCACATGGCTGAACCGCTTAACAGTCATGAACTCTCTAACCTCAACCGTGCCAAATTCACAAACCCGTCCTATGTCGTTTCTTGCTAGATCGACAAGCATTGTATGTTCGGCAATCTCCTTTTCATCCTTGAGCAATTCTTGACGCAGCTGTTCGTTCTTCTTTTCATCCGGTAGTATCTGCCTTGTGCCTGCGATAGGGAATGTTTCGACATAGTCTTTTGTGATACGAATTAGCATTTCAGGGCTTGAGCCTATTATACACCTGTCAGACATTTTTAGCATATACATGTATGGTGAGGGATTTACTTCTCTAAGTCTAGCGTATAGACCAATAAGGTCGCCCTTGACCCTAAACCTCATGTTCTTTGCAAGTACTACTTGAAAAATGTGACCATCGTATATGTAGCGCTTGGCCTTCTTCACCATCTTAACAAAGTCCCTTTTCGTCATGTTTCTCTTTGGAGTCGAATATGAAAACGTGGCAGCTTTACTTTTCACCCGGGCCATCTTCCGCTCGACTTCCTCTAGGCGAGATTTTCCAAGGAAAAAATAGTAAGCCTGGTTTTCTTTATGGTTGAAAAGTATGCCATCATCATAGATGCCAAATTCTAGCAGCGGAAAGTTGCTAGCTTTTTTGTTCTTGTTGATTGGCAGATGCTCCCAGAACCGTATGGCATCGTAATTGATGTAACCTACCGCCCCACCGACGTAACGGAAACGATCATCATTGACTTTGGGCATCAACTCACTGAGGCTTGACAGCGGTTCTTTTGTTGGCGACCTTTGCAGAATTTTTCCATTCCTGTCTTG
>JAICHI010000201.1 GCA_025922735.1 Nitrososphaeraceae archaeon
AGATCGAAGCCCTAAATTTAGCACATTAAAAAACACGGGGACCCCGTCATCCGCACTCCTGACAAAAGATGTATGTGCATTCTTATTTGGTATTTACCTCTACCGACCCTTCTGCGAGCACCAATAATGGATAAAAAGCTATAAGCTATTAGTATCTTATCTAGCCCTAAATGGAACAAATAAAAATTGTTATATTATTTTACGAGTGGAGGCTGCACCATCAATAACATGCTTCTTGTGTTGTTGTTGCCGGCGCACTTGCGTATCTTCTTAAGCTGTCGAGACTATGCTTAGAGCAAATAGGTAGTAAGATCTCATTTGTTTATGGTTTGGATAAAATAGCGAGATTGAGCAAGAGGCTAGATAAAATGCGCACTTAATTGAGTGCTGCTATAAAAAAATTCTAGTAGTTGCCAATTAGTAGTCTTTTGCGTCTCAGCAGCAACTCATCCTTTGCCAGACGGAGCCCTATCAAACCCATAAGCACCGTCATAGTCATCATCCCTGTCACAGCGTACCATTCCATTATGGGACTCGAACCTCCATCGAAGCCAGGCGCCTATTGCTAATCCTCCATACAGAGTCCATTACATTCAGAGTAGGAACAGATCCCAGCACATCCCAGCGGATCGATCCATGCTTTATTTTCATTCGAGGTACATTAACAGCAAACAGAATGATTAACTCTGCTCAAATGTATTTTGTAACTATCAGCTTCAGATCATAATAATTAGAATGTACGAACAATATCATGAATGCTTTTGAGCAGTCAAACATGAATATGATAGCGCATAACCGCGCGTGTTACCACAGGTAGGGAGTTATATCTTGCAAGTAGACGCATATATGGTTGGACACATAAATAGACAAAAATTAAATCAACATTTTCAGTCTATTCTCTGTTACATTTCCAAAATTTGGAAACGGCTCAGAGCTAGAAAGCAGTCATCATTACCATTTCCATAATAACAGCGTGTCTTTTATTATATCAACCTAGCAGATAAATGTTAAGAACCCGGCTGGCAGGTTTACTCTTATCAGTTGATAAAGAATTCTGACGTTGCTAAGGCTATGCGCGACCTCGGATTTCTTACAGAGATGACAGAAGAGGATCCTAATGTGCAATTCCGAGCTCGCGCCTACTATAGGGCTGCGGACACGATCGCAAGCCTCTCAGAAAATGTTACCGACATATACGACAAATATGGAGTGAACGGGCTACTAGAGATCCCGTCGGTTGGTAAGGCAATCGCGTCGAAGATAGAAGAATACCTCAAGACAGGCAAGATGCAGCACCTTGAAGAATTAAAGGCAAAAGTGCCTATCAATATAGACGAGCTGTATGGAATAGAAGGCATGGGCCCAAAGACAATAAAGATGTTCTACGACAAGCTGCAGATAAAGAACCTGGCTGATCTAGAAAAAGCCGCCACCGAAGGCAAACTGAAGACCTTGCCTGGCTTTACGGAGAAAAAAGAACAAGATATCTTTAAGCAGATTGAGTTTTTTAAAAGAGGCAAGGGCCGCCTCATAATAGGGGAGGTCTACCCACTTGTGAAGCAGATCGAGAAGCGTCTTCAACATATTGCAGGAGTCAAGAATGCGGCTGCAGCTGGTTCGATCCGCCGCATGAAAGAGACTATTGGCGATATTGACTATCTAGTGGCAGCCAGCGACCCGGAGCAGGTGATAGATTTTTTTGTCAAAATGCCAGAGGTACAAGAAATTCTTGGCATGGGTAGGGCCAAGGCATTTGTCAAGCTTGCCAGCGGGATCGATGCTGACCTACTAGTAGTGCCTGAAGAAAGCTGGGGCTCGGCTCTTCAGTATTTCACGGGAAGCAAAGAGCATTCTGTTCAATTGCGCAAGATAGCGATATCAAAAGGCCTTCGTCTGAATGAGTGGGGTGTTTTCAAAGGTGACAAGCGCGTTGCAGGAAAGACAGAAGAGGAAGTATACAAAATACTAGGCCTACACTGGATCCCGCCAGAGATGCGAGAGAACGCCGGCGAGATAGAGATAGGAAGACAAGGCAAGGTGCCTAAGCTGGTCGAGTATGGGAGCCTGAAAGGAGACCTGCAGGTACATAGCGAAAACAGTGACGGGACGGCAACTATAGAAGAGATGGCCCGCGGCGCCAAGGCATTTGGTCTTGATTATATTGCAATCACTGATCACACAAAGAGCCTGAAGCTCGCCGGTGGCCTTGAAGAACAGGAACTTTTGGAGCAGGCAGACAAGATATCGCAACTCAATGACAGGCTAAGAGAAGAAGAATTCCGCATACTCTCCTCAGCTGAGGTCAACATTATGAAGGATGGCTCGCTTGACATCCCAAATACGGTCCTTGACAAGCTCGATATCGTAGGCGCTGCAATACACTCGCATTTTAACCTGCCAATCGAGACGCAAACAGAGCGGCTGATAAAAGCTGCCAAAAACCCAAGCGTCGACATACTGTTTCATCCTACTGGCAGGCTCATAAACAAGCGTGCCGGCTACCCTCTCGACATTGAAAAAGTGATTGAGGCTGCAAAGGACACCAACACAGTTCTTGAAATTGATGCGCACTATGACAGGCTCGACCTAAAAGATGAATATGTGAGAATGGCAGTAAGAAATGGGGTCAAGCTGGTCATCGACTCTGATGCGCACCATCCTATTCACTACTCCTTTCTTACATTTGGCATAGCGCAGGCAAGGCGGGGTTGGGCGATACAATCAGATATCCTTAACACACTGCCGGCAGACAAATTACTCAATGCATTAAAGTAAATCATATATCATGCTTGTAGAGATACTTTATCCCTGTGCGCACGACATTTGAACAGGATGACTTGAAAGCAAGGAAAATATTTCTGGGAGTCTTTTACTTTTGTGCCTTTGTTATGGCATCAGTAACGTTCTATGCCATCTATGTAAGCCTTGGCGAGTACCTGCAGACAGGCAGGGTGGTAATAGGCGAGGTGTTGGTAGAGACGGAGTTTCCGTTCAAAGGTCTGGCCAAGCTCACCACCTATTTGATGATAGCATCTGTGGTTGGATGGTACTGCGTGGTCAGGTTGGGTGGCGAAAAGGTAAAAGGTATTCCCCGATGGCTCAAATCCATCATACAGTTGATGGTACTTGTATTTGCAGTCGTGGCTCTCTATGAATTTGTCTACAACTTTATAGTATGGAACTCACTGATTACAGCAGATGTAATAAGAGGGGTAATGAGATTAGATGATCTTAGTGTAGAATATCCAG
>JAICHI010000202.1 GCA_025922735.1 Nitrososphaeraceae archaeon
AGATGCATCTATGGATGTACGCTATCATTCTGCTGACTAGCCTCGCAGAAGTGACCTAAAAGCGATAGTTAATCTGACCGGGGCACGAGAGATACTTTTAGAGAGTTAACTAAAATTTCGCAATACTTACGCCGGACTTTTTCACAAAAGGATCACTCATATCCAAATTCTCCTAGGAGAATTGAGCATATGAGATCACATAATTCTCTCAACCTCTTTCTTGATTGACCGGGAACGGGATCCATGACTCTGTGCTGTTCGTGCCCTTAAGAATCCTTTTTGACTAGGGGACGACGTATATGCATAAGATAGGGATATCCCTCCTGCTTCTCTTTTCATTCTTCTTGATGTTGTTAAGTAAAGAGATGAAAGTCTCTATTACCTTGGCCGCTTTGCCACCTGCATGTAAAAAATCTAAGAGTCCAGCTGATTTTCTAGCAGCATCCACAGGATTAGATTGATAAAACTACAATACATCGATGGAGCTATAAAAGTATCATACATTATCAAAACCGGAAAACCTGTTGACAGAATTGTAAATGAATCTGAGCGGGACTATGATATAGTGGTAATGGCTAGCAGTCGTATTACGTCTAGAGTAAGGGTGCTTGTAGGTAATGCATGACGGTTGCCAGATAGCGTAAGGAAGCCAGTGCTTCAAATTCAAGAGTAAGAAAAAAACAGCATATTAGCTCTCTCTTACATGGCCTTTTTCTATAGCATCCTAAAATAAATAAGGTTTAGGTTTCAAGTATGTGACATATTAGATGCCTCAAGAATAATGCTTTCCACTAGCATCTTTTTACATGACAGGATTGACAGTTAAGATAACAAATAATTCTCAAGAAGAGTAAAAGAGATACTTTATGCTGTGAGTGGCTAAACCTTATAATTTCAAATTTTCCTCTTCATACTGTCCTTATATTCCATTCTTTCTTTTGCAGCATTTAAGATATCTGTTTTACTAACTATGCCAACTAACCGATCTGATTTTACCGTACTATAAGTCATCATAATCTGTTGCTGCATTTTCTCAGTTCTTTTGCGGCTGCTGCTCTTTCCAACAGATGGGTTCTCGCAGACATAAATTCTGCTCTTGTTCTCTTCCATAATTGTGTTCAAAGCAATATCTGCTGTCTTATCTGGACTCATTATAACAAGGTTTTTCTTATCAATCATTACTTCTTCAACTTTCACGCCCTCTCTATTTTTCTCAGAAATACTCATTGCATCTTTTGCAGTTATAGAACCTAATAGGTAGTAGTAGTTGGTTCCTGTTGTATTGTCGACTTCCTTTTCAACCACTGGTAATTCACTTTTTCTATGGATGTTAAAATAGTCCTCCAAGACTTCCTGTATGTTCATGCTTTGAGTAACTGCGACAAATTGTGTATTCATAATCTGATATAGGCGTACACCTGAAAGTGCCGAAGTAATTTCGTGTTGCTGAAGATAAGATTGAGCACCGCTTTGCAAAAACCAGGCGATGAGTATCAACCATATTCCCCCTGTGAATGAACCAGTAAGAATAGTTAGAAATCCAAAAGCCATGAGCCCATAAGATATCCAAACACCTACTTTGACTGCAGTTTTTGTAGCATCATGATAGTTGCCTCTCCATCGCATCAATCCTGCGCGCAATACTCTGCCTCCATCCAAAGGGAAAGCAGGAAGAAGATTGAACCCTCCAAGCAGGATGTTTACAATTATACCGTATCGCATTATACCTTGAGCAATAGACCCTATCACCCATTGGTCAGATGTTCCAGCAGGAGAAGTCTCACCTTGTTCTTGTTGTTGTGGCTGAGGCAGAGCAAATAATGGTGTATTCATTTGAGAGGTAGTAGTATTTGTGCCAACTTGAACCAGTACAAACCAAGCGACAGCGAATAATCCTGCAAGGGCAAAGCTGGAGATTGGACCGACTATGGCAATCGTAAACTCCTTCTTGTATTCTTCTTTTGGCTCATCGCGAATATCTGATACGCCACCAAATACAAACAGAATTATCTGGCGTACTTTGTAGCCATATCGTTTTGCAACTATTGAATGAGACAACTCGTGCAATAGCACTGATATTAAGAGGATTATGGCACCTAAGATACCCATTGTCCAATAAGCCAATTGAGAAAGGCCTGGATAGAAAAGGGGCATATAGCTAACCGCAAGAGTCCATGCAATTAGCGCAAAAACTATAGCCAGGGTAAAATGCAGTCTTATTGGAATTCCTTTGACTTTGGCTATTTGAAGTGACAATATCTATCATAGTATAGTATCGTTTATAGTGTTTTCAACGTATGGAGATTAGGCTAGCAAAAAATTATTTGGCTGCTGACATCTTATTATAATCATTCAAATTGAGGCTATAATGGTAAGCCCGGTGCCCTTCCCGAAGCCAAAATTCTAGACACCAAAACTTTCAATGTCATTTAGCGAAAGAAGCAAAAGAGGCTAGTCCAGAGGGACTCGACAAAAAAACTTCAAAATCGAGACCCAGTGCAACTAGAAGGATGTCATCGTCATCGTCTTTTTCCAAAAAACAGCAGCCCACTAGTATATCCTTCGAGATTGGCAACACTAAATTGCATGCAACACGAACAGGTCGGCACTGAAAGTGTGAACCGTGGCCCGAATCAGTATAGATGATCAACTACTACGCAGTGGTCTGAAGACCGCACGAACCTCTTCTGAAAAGAGTTGCGGCTCCTCCCAGGCGGCGAAGTGACCGCCCCTGTCGACCTGGTTGAAGTATGCGAGGTTGGGATAGACCGTCTCGACCCAGCTGCGCGGGGCAGCCCAGAGCTCGCCGGGGAACGTCGTGAAGCCGACCGGAACCGAGACCGGCGGAGGAGCCTGGCCGGCCGCGCCGGCTGCGGCCAGGACCCGTCCAAATTCCCAGTACCACCGGGCGGCCGAGGCGCCGCTGCCCTTCAGCCAGTACAGCGTGATGTTGTCGACGATGTTGTCCCGGGTAAGATTGCCCGTGGGCACGCCGTCGACGAACGCGCGGGAGATCTTGTAGTAGCTGTCCGTGTCGTGGTCGAGCAACCAGGCCGCGAGCGCGATGGGTGAATCCAGCAGGGAGTAGCCGATCGTCTGCGGTCGGGTGGACTGCTCCAGGAAGTAGCCAAATCCGCTCGCCTTGAACGTCGCGACCGCGTTGCGCGCCGCGCGCTCCTGCTCGGACTTCGCCGGCAGTTGATCGACGATGCCCAACGCTCCGGTGAGCAGGTTGAGGTGAATGCCGAC
>JAICHI010000203.1 GCA_025922735.1 Nitrososphaeraceae archaeon
ATTCGAAAAACAGATTATATCAAGGCACAGTCACTTTCAGAAGGCTTTGCTAACGTCGCATTGCAGGGTTGGCGTACTAATAAATGGCAACTACACAAGCAAAACCTAAGCTGTCCTTTTAACTAGTGGTAGAGACGAAGCTAACGCCCCCCCACCACCAGCTCGATTCTTGCACTGTCTCTATATAGTTCTTCTTACACACTAGAAAGATATCTTTGGTTCGTATCTGCCAAACACAGTTCGTAAAGTGCTGCTAATTTCTCCAAGCGTACTGTAGCTCTTAACTGCATTGATGATGTGAGGCATTAAGTTATTGTCGTCGTCCTTCTCAGCTGCCTTTTGCAGTTGTGATAGCGCTTGGTCAACCCTTGACTTGTCCCGATTGCTCTTGAATTCCTTGAGATTTGCTAATTGTTTTTGCTCCATCAATGGATCTATTCTGTTGATCTTCGGTTCTACATCCTGCTCGTCTTGATACTTATTGACGCCTACGATAATGCGTTTATTTTCGTCAATTTCTTTCTTTAATTGATATGCGTTATTCCTGATTTCTTCTTGGAAGAAACCCTTCTCCACCGCAATTAGGGCACCGCCCATCCTTTCTATCTTTTTGAGATACTCGTTAACCTCTTCCTCTATCTTGGCTGTAAGGTATTCAATGTAGTATGAGCCACCCATCGGATCCACAGTTTTGCTTACACCTGTCTCAGCGGCAATTATTTGCTGAGTTCTAAGTGCGATCTTGACTGATTCTTCAGTTGGAAGTGCAAGCGCTTCATCACGCGAGTTAGTATGCAACGATTGGCATCCACCTAATACTGCAGCAAGTGCTTCAGTTGCGACCCTGACTATGTTGTTGTCGACTTGCTGGGCAGTGAGTGATTCACCAGATGTCTGAACGTGGAAGCGGAGGTGTTGTGATTTAGGATTCGTTGCATGAAACCGCTCTTTCATTATTTTGGCGTAGATCCGCCGAGCAGCTCTGAACTTGGCAATTTCCTCACAGAATTCCATTGTACAGCAGAAAAAGAACGAAAGCCGGGGAGCAAAGTCATCGACATTCAGTCCTGCTCTGCTTGTGCAAGTATTGATGTATTCAATTGCGTTTGCAAAGGTGAAGGCCAGCTCTTGTACAGCGTTACATCCGGCTTCTCTCATGTGATAGCCAGAAATACTGATCGGGTACCATTGTGGAACTTTTTTAGAGCAATATTCGATCATGTCTCCTATCAGGCGCATCGATGGTTTGGGTGGGTAAATGTAGGTATTTCGTGCGATGTATTCCTTCAGAATATCGTTCTGAGTAGTACCACGCAACTGTTCCGGCGACACTCCCTGTATCTCGGCAACAGTAATGTAAAGCGACAAAAGCGTAGATGCAGTTGAGTTGATAGTCATCGAAGTGCTGACCTTGTCAAGTGGTATGCTGTCAAAACAGGTCATCATGTCCTTTATCGAGCTAATGGATACTCCTGTCCTTCCAATCTCACCCTCTGCCTGCGGGTCATCTGAATCCCTGCCAGTCTGAGTAGGAAGATCAAATGCAAGTGAAAGGCCTGTCTGGCCATGGTCTAGCAAAAACTTGAAGCGCTTGTTTGTTTCTTCTGCACTACCAAAGCCGCTGTACTGGCGCATGGTCCACAGTCGCTCGCGGTACATGTCTGGATACAGGCCTCGGGTATACGGGTACCTGCCAGGCTCTTCTTCAACAAAGCTATCATAGTTTTTCAAATCGTTATTTGTAAAATCTCGCTTAACCGGTATGTTTGAATCAGTCTTGAAAGTCTCGTTCTCCATAATTATGGTCACCTAAAGAGTATAGTTGCCAGCTCTTCTGCAGCCACATAAGGATCGATCTCTTTTCTAGCCAATCTGTCGATATACTCTGAATATTTTCTGTCCTGAGCAATCATAGAAGAAACCTTCTTCTCTAGGTTATTTAAAATCATGTCTGTTAACTCATCCTCCAGCATCTTTCTCTCGCGTTCTTTATAATTAATGCTTTTTTCCTTTAATAATTTATCAATACTCTTGGATAGTTCCGCCACACCGTCTCCTGTCTTGACAGATGTCTTAAGAACGGTGGGTTTTCTACTAGTATCGCCAATCAGGTCAAGTACTGTTTGATAGAGGCTGGTAGCACCTTCTAGATCAGCCTTATTTACAACGTAAATGTCACCTATTTCAGTGAGCCCAGCTTTTACGGCTTGCACGTTATCTCCTGTGTGCGGCGTGAACACCACTACTGTAAGATCGACGACTCTAGAAATTTCAACCTCAAGCTGCCCTGCACCAACGCTTTCAATAAGCACAATATTGTAGCCGGCGACATCAAGGATTCTGATTGCATTTCTGAGCGATTTCGAAACACCCCCCATCGCTCCCCTTGATGCCATACTTCGCATGAACACTTTATCAGTACCCAGGTTACCCTGCATTCTGACCCTGTCCCCCAGTATAGCGCCACCAGTTATGGGGCTTGTGGGATCGACTGCAAGCACCGCAACCTTGTAGCCAAGCGCCTGGCATTCAGGTATTAGCTTGCCAACAAGCGAGCTTTTACCTGCGCCACCAGGACCTGTAAAACCCACTGTCCTTATATTGCCTGTCTTGCTGAAAATCTGCTTTATGATTTCGCGAGACTCAGGTTCGTCGTTGTCGACAATTGATATTGCCCTTGCAAGTGCGCGTCGCTCGCCTGCAAGCAAACCCTTTACTATTGGAAGCATTGGAAGCACACCAGCATGTATTAGTTTGTATATATAATAATATTAGTTCTTTAGGATCCAGTCAGGTTGGATCTCACAATTCTTTCTCGAACTATACAGTGTTCTTGAGGACACCTGAATGGTCCCAGATATCCTATATTTTCAATATGTTGGCCTACAGTATCATGCTGGGCGATAGGTCTCCGAGGACTCATGTAAGGAGCTGATATTCCACACTATTTTACTGCTAGTGTGATAGACAATAATGAACATAGTCGATATAGTCAGCTCTAATACATTTCCGGGATAAAGAGAGACTATATCTTATGACTGCTAAATGCTCGAAATTTTATTATTCTCTGAGCGATTCAGAGATAATGCTGGCAAGCTTGGGATTGCCTTCTCTTTGATGTCTCCCGACATCATTGATAAGCTGTTCCCTAAGCTGCCTATAAAGGTCAACCTGCTCTCTAACGGCCCTTGTCCTAAGCTCCTCGACTTCCGATGAAGATTGTGATGAAGATTCTGATGAGCA
>JAICHI010000204.1 GCA_025922735.1 Nitrososphaeraceae archaeon
CAAGATAGAGAACAGGCTTGCGCTCGGAAGTATACCACCGTCGACCGGAGGTGGAATTTGGCTTCTATCATTGCGTGCATTATGAATGCTTGAGTCAAAGAACCAGAAGTAAACAGCTATTTAAGCACACTTGAGTACGATACCGAAAGACTTCGCAGTAAAATTAGGAGAGGGTTAATTGGGTTCTCAGCACTAACCATGACCTGCAACTCTAGAGGTTCCTCACTCCTCTTAGTCATACACTTTGGATTGTAGAGAGAGACGATACCTTAGGCCCTTCAGCGAGGCCCATCTTACATCATTATACAAATTATTGAATAGCATTGAACAATAACTAGTGGTATCTTAGAGAATATTTCTGACTTGTAAGCTGAGCCAATATTTCACTTGCTTCTCTCAGTATGGCGTCAACTTCTTCGCTCTTGTCCTTTGCCTGCTGCCTCTGTTGCTCTAAATCTTGCCTGCATCTTGCTAGTCCTTCAGCGTGCTGCACAATCTCTTGTTCAAGATCTTTAAATTTGTAAACTATGTCTATATTGAGCTGTCGAAATGACTCAATTTCTGTCTTGAGTGCCTGGGCCTTCTGCTGAAGATCAGGCAGAGATTCCAGTATGGTACCCAGGTACTGCAGTACCTTGTCGGAATCTTTAAGCTGGATTTGGCCAGTACCTATTGCCCTACGAATTTCGAGCAGGAGGGAAGAGTATGGTGCAACATTTTTTTCATAAAGTATCTCCCACGGCTCATCGGACATGGTCTTGAGACGTTGCTCTGTCTCCTTTGTAATGCCGTAAGAGTATTTCGTAAATGCTCTTGATAAGTGGGAAAAGAGATCCTTAATTTTGGCATGGAACTCTTCTTGCTTCTTTTCTGCTTCAGCTATGTCTCGCACGCTGATAGAGGCCTGCTCAAATTCCTTAGAGCCACTCACTGCAGCAAGATCGCTCTCCAGCTTGTTTAGCTCTCTCTCGATAACTTCAATTTCCTTCTCGATGTTCTTTGCTGAAGACTCAGCTAATTTGATAGATGAGATCTTTTGCAGCGCAGTATTCAACATATTACCACATCTTATTATCGGCTCACGGTTTCGATCGAATTCTGAAATCGTCGCTTTTGTCTCGTTTAGGAGTTTTGTCAGAAATTCAAATTCCTCCTTCATCTTGCCTGAGTGTTTTTTCATGAAGGCGTTGAGTACTTTGCTATGCGATCCACTTACTTCTCCAAACCGCTTCATCATGTTCTCGAACCTTTCTTTGAATTTCTTGGCGTCATTTGCTGATTGAGGTAAGGGAAGCTCCAATGATACTTCGCGCTTAAGCGACGATACAACTGTCTTCTTTGAATGTTCCACTACGGACTTTAGTTTCTGCTCTAGGCCCTCAAGCTTGATGTTTTCTCGATCCATACCTTTTGCCAGTGTGTCGATTACTTTGAGAGATTCTACTGCAGACTCTCTAATCCGGGTTAGGCGAGCGGAAAGTTCTTTCACCTTTGCAGATTCAAGGGTCTGTAGTAAATCCTGTGCCTGCTGTATTGTAAGTGTGTCAGTAGGCGGCGTTGGTGGTATCCACTGCTCAGGTGAGGGAATATCGCTAGGCTTCTTTTTAAAGAGCCCAAATGGAGGCACTACAGTTGTTTCTCGCAGACTGCATCAAAAAAGGTTACGATCTAGTAATGCTTAATGCAAATGTATGCTAGATAGTAGCATATGGCAGAAGGAGAAGGAGGTTCCTTTCGTCCACACCATCGAAGCAGTAAGAAAGCGGTAGGCAGAGCTCATCTTTGGTTTCAAAGAAATGAGTCTAAGCTACTCGCTACAGATATTGTCTGCATCATTCTCCTCTTCTTTCTGCAACTTTTTCCTTCAACATTTCAGTTCCTCGTACAGGAAAACGTAAACGCAATCCAAATAGCAGCGCTAATGCTTGTTTCTCCCATAGCTCTCTCAGTTGTGTGGAAAGGGATAGTTCCGATAGTTATATGCGTCTTAGGAATCGTGCTTATACACAATTCTGTGATTCTGCCATATTATTCACAGCCCCAGCCCGGCGAGGCCTCCTTTGGAGATGTGAAATTCACTTGGACGTTGTATACGCCTATGGCCGTCAGTATGGGTGCAGGCATGAACTTTCTTCTCGGAGTTTCAATGGTTGTCTTCAGTATAATAATTGCATACAGGCCCTCACTACTTTTTACCAGAAATAGGCCCGAATCTGTTGATTCTGAATGGTTGAAGTACCCACTTTGGCAGGACAATACCCTTTTAGCAGATGGCAGGACAGAATATTCTGTTCCCATAAAGAGGCTTATGACAGATCAAGACAGATACGTTCTTTGGCGCTACGAATACATCTTGGCAAGTATTTACGGAACTCCTCATCTTGTTAGGCCAGAAGGCTACGTCCCAAAATACTCGACCAGCATTTATAGAGACCAAGAAAGCGGGCGCATTATAGGCAAAGCTCGCTATAACGGCTTTTTCGTTTAATGAGCAGACAAATCTAGAATATATTCAAGTTTCAACCAAATATAGAAAGCTGTTTCTGATTTTGTAGGCATAGTTTATGTCTACTAGATTCATTCGAATTGTGCTATATTTCATGATAAATTATTGACAACTGCATGGCAGACTTACATCTTGTTTTTATTTAGCTGTTCTCTAGAGCTCAGATCAGAGTTTTCAAATGTCCATTCCCGTCTACGGTGCATGTCTAATATCTAGTTAGTAATCAGGTAGTTAATATCAAAAACGCCAGCCTTGTATGGCAGACATTTTGTCTCAGGTATCTGAGACAAAATGTCTTCAGGTCGAATGAACCCGTGGTTGAGAAGCTGACTAGCGAGATGAATAGGCTACGCACCTCCACTTCTATTAATTAGGCGACACAGACATATCTGTGGGCAGCAAATAATGAGCTTTGTTGATAGAAGTTTACTTTGATGGCCTCTGTCAGCCAATAAACCCAGGCGGCATCTCATGCTATGCCTTTGTAGTCAAAAGCGGCGGGAAGACCATTTATAGTGATTACGGCGTTGCTGGAGAGCCATTCTCAGAGGACTCTACCAACAATGTTGCTGAATATACAGCCCTTGCCAAAGCATTACAGTGGCTCCTAGCAAACAATCTTGCCTCCACAAAGATTGAGATAAAGAGCGATTCTCAGCTTGTTGTTAATCAGCTAACAGGTGATTACAAAGTGAAGGCAAAAAGAATAATCTCCCTTTA
>JAICHI010000205.1 GCA_025922735.1 Nitrososphaeraceae archaeon
AGCGCGACTTGACCTGCATCTTTCATCTTATGTCCTTCTTGTTCATCAATGTCAAGAGTTATTGGAACTGTCCAAGCAAGCCCATTGCTCAGACGGCCTGTCTTGACAATGCTCTGAAAATCATCCTCGCCTACAAATCCTTCAAGAGGACTAAAGATTCCATCTGCCATGTTTTCAATGTCGTTTCGTAGATCGTTGCTTACTTGCAGCGTATACATGCCGTCCATATTTTTTTTCTCAGAAATGACAAATCTGTCTATGAGCTTATTTCCGTGAGGCGATGGAATAGAGCCTGCCAAACTGGGTCACAACTACACTATTATTACTATTATACTATTGGTGTCTTTTTTTCGATGGATCAAAGTGAAGGCCACACTCTTTTTGCGCAGCGTCTTCCCACCACCATCTGCCTGCTCGTGGGTCTTCACCAGGCTTTATTGCCCTTGTGCACGGCTCGCAGCCAATACTGGGAAAGCCTTTATCATGAAGCGCATTGTATGGGATGTTATTTTTGTGGATATAATCCCATACCATGTCAGACGTCCAGTCCGCAAGTGGATTGACCTTCACTATTCCTCCATGGCCGGTATCGATCTCGATTTTTTTAGTAGTTGCTCTTGTTGCGACTTGGTCGCGGCGAAGCCCGGTGATCCACCCGTCAAGGGTAGAAAGTGCGCGATTGAGCGGGTGGACCTTTCTTATTTCGCAACACAGCTTACGATTCTCTACACTTTCATACATTAGGTTCATGCCTCTTGGTCTGACCATCTCTTCGACCTCTTTTTGGTCCGGAAAGTACACTTCAATTGGAATCCAATACCTTGCTCTAATTGCATCCATCACATCATAGGTCTCTTGATTGAGGCGCCCAGTATCAAGGGTAAAGACCCTTGCCCTATTCTTGTCAAGGTTGGCCATCATATCTATTATGACAACATCCTCTGCACCAAAACTTGATGCTAGAGCAATTTTAGTTCCAAAAGTATCAAGGGCCCACTTCAAGACTTCTTGGGCGGTCTTGCTGTCAAATTCATCTGCCAGTTTTTCAATATGCATAGAGGTCATGGTCGGACTCTGTGAATCCATATGTATGCAGAAATTGAGCTCTAGACTCCTTATAATAGTTGTTTCCAGCTTTGCATATAATTTGGTTAATTTGTATATTTTTTCACCAAGAACAAGCACAGAAAAGTACTCATTTATTAACAAGCTTTTCTGTATATTCTATAGAATAGTCGATTTACTAGAGTGATTGCTAGGAGAGATAATGGAGATTGTCTGATAATTTTTGGGAACATATTGATCTATACCGAAAGCTTGGCTTTGACCCTCTCCGCTGGATCCCCACTTGCTCAAATCAGGTGGACACTCATGTCCTCAAGGGTGCGACCGAGGAAGTGAAACATACTCACATTAAGATATCTCCTTCATGGTTTGACTCGTTCTACCATATTGAAGGGAAAATTCCCGAGTTGACAAGGCGTGTATATAGCCTTGTCAATCCTGCTATGGACAAGGAAGTCGAACTGAAACGAGCCCTTGCAGTATTCCGCATCCATACTGATTCTGGGGAACATGCGCCGTTATTATCTAAAGCATTGGAGAACTTTCTTAAAATCTTCAACTCGAAGGTGTCAGTCACGAGTACATCTGCAGTCTTGACAGAGCACAAGGCTGCAGAGTTTGGGATGTTTGATTATATCCTTCTCCACAGAGGTGACAAAATAGGATACATGCCGGCGGTAACTTCAGTAACACAGGTCACTGACGTGACAAAAGCACCAGATGCTGACATACATAGCAATATAGCGATGACATCTGCTATCGAACATTTGAACCTGCTTGGCTGTGATATGAAATCTTCACCTTCATCCAAGCTATTTCCAATATATGATGCGCCATCAGATGAGATGCTTGACAAGATAAGATCTAATCTTGATATCTTCACTTCCCGCTACAACCTTGCGATGGAAGATTACAGCTCGCTCAAATTAGGTAAGCTGTTCTATGGCACAAGTGCTGTGGGAACCACTACAAAAGATCTGCCTACCAAATACGACCAGATCGAGGAAGGAATGGAAATCATTATCACCAACAAATTTGGTGGCCTTTCCGCACTTGGCCTCTACACTCTAGCTTGTATGAATTCTGAAAACATCTCCAAGTACGAACAGAATGGCATGCCATATGGCAATATTACTCAGGCAAAGGATGAAGCACTGAAGAACCTAAGCGAGCCGCATTTTGCTCTTGGAAAGATAATTGCAAAATATTGCCCTGACTTTGGAGCTGCATATGACAAGCAAGTACATATTACTGGTGTTTACCCTGTCGGGCCGCAAGGGGTATTGGCACTTGGCGCACTTGCAGAGCTTGCAAATGTCCAACTGATGATAAAGGAGCTTCCAATCAGAAACGAAGAGTTCGCCAAGTTTGTAACCCGAGAATTTCTCGTAGAAAATGCAACAGCATCACTGAATGGATGCCATATCATAGTCGCAACAAAGGATGTGACTAATTTGATCATGGAGGAATTAAGGAAGCATAACTTTGCCCCCGAGAGGATTGGATTTGTAGAAAAGAAAGGCTCCTGGTCAGTAAGTTTTGCTACAGATCTTAGCCAATTTGTGGCTTCAAAGGTGAAGCTTGCGCGACTGACGGGAACTCCTCAGCGACATGATGCTGCTGCGGCGGGTTCTCCTCCTCCTCCTTCTGCTGTTCCTCCTCCGTCTCCTCCAACTACGACTCCTCCTTCTCCTACTACTCCTTCAAATGGATCAGTGGTGTCCTGAAAAAAATTATTGTTAGATTGACTTTTCATTTGTAGATGTAGAAAGATAATAGAGAGAGAGATACATATACAATGTCGGCTGACAACGATCAAACAGCAGGTTGTAACCCATATCAATTTTTACCCTTTATGGGTGGCTCTGCAATAGTGAAATAATATAATAGGTACTAAATCATGCTAACGCAGAGAAGAAAAAAGGCATGCAAGACCCAAACTGTGTTTTCTGTAAGATCGTTGCTGGCGACATCTCTGCAAAAGTTATAATGCAAAATGAAAAGGCAATGGCACTGCTAGACGCTTTCCCGCTAGCCCCAGGTCATACCCTTGTCATACCAAAATCACACTATGCCAAGGTGCAGCAAATGAGCAAGCAGGACGCAATGGCTATCTTTGAAATCGTCTGGAA
>JAICHI010000206.1 GCA_025922735.1 Nitrososphaeraceae archaeon
TAGTGTAAAGAGGTCATGGTGGGATTCGGACCCACGACCTGCTGATTTCTTGATGATGTTTACAAGTCAGCCGCTCTGACCAGGCTGAGCTACATGACCTCATGCGCTGTAGTCACACTGCGTTTTATTAATTAAACGGCGTTTTGATTTTTGCAAAAGATTATCTAGCGTTAAATCCGTTTCTATAAGTTATTGGCACGTAATGCAGCTGCTGACCCTAGCAGGCGGGATAAACTCAAACTGTTGGGCTATATGGTGGGCACTGCTCTGTTCTTTGGTGTGACCTTGCTCATCTCATTTTTCTTGGTCATAGTGGCTATTAACTCGATCAAGATTCCAGCTGAGGTCGCATCAAACATACTGATGCTAGGTCTAGTACCTCCTTCAGTAGCAACATTCTTACTATTTACAAAGGTATTTGGCCGGTTTATTTAAATAGTGTATTAAAAAATCGTGAACTTGGAGAAAGATGTGCCAAAGTTTATTGTGCAGGTAATTATTGAAAACAAGCCCTACATCAATGACCCGGAGGGTGAGACGATCCACAGGGATCTAGTTGTCAAGGGCGGATATTCCAACGTACAATCGGTCAGGTCTGCAAAGATGTTAAAAATGGTCGTCAATTCAAAAACGGAACATGATGCTGAAGCGAGTGTAAAAAAGCTGTGCCAGGAATTACGTATCTTCAACCCAGTTGTTAGCAACTGTACTGTCAAGTCAACAGGCAAGAGCTAGATTGTTCTACACAAAACCTCTAACAATGTTCTTCATGCTGGATGGCTTGTATCTGTCCTTTATGTAGTTGAAATAATCAAGCTCCATTTATAAAATTGGCATTTCGCCTGCGAAGATGGTATAGCTCTAATAGACCTCTCTCTTGTGTCTAGATAATGCGGGGTTCTCTCTAAAGTGATTTCTCAAAAAGTTCTAAGAATTAATACTTGTCGCGATCCATCGTCGCGATCATGTTGTCGAAGCTGTTGGAATCACTGAGTGCACCTTCAAGCAGCAATGTTGTCCTCAAATGCTTTGCCAAGTCAGTCACTGTTATGATGCCTACTAACTTGCCACTTTCCATTATGGGAAGCCTGCGAATCTTATGGTTTACCATTCTCTGCACTGCAACTTCAATTGGGGTATCTGGATCAGCTGTTGTTAGTATCTTTGACATGATATCGCTCATTTTTACCTCAGCTATTGGTAGTTCTTTGGCGCATATTTTTTTGATGAAGTCCCTCTCTGTCACGATGCCAATTGGATGATTATCTTTGACAACAAACAGTGAGCTTATGCCTTTCTCTGTCATAATCTTGGCAGCCTCCAAAGCGGTCTTGTCATGGTCTATCATAACGATGTTCTTTGTCATGATGTCGCGGACTACAGTAGTAGCTGCCATAAACAATTTTTTCAGAATCAACCGATGATAAAAACAATACTCTAGCGATCTGTATAGTTTTGTAGGTAAAAAAGGCTATTCTGAAGATATTAATACGAGCGCTTGCAAGATTTTATAACAAAGTAATGGCAGCAAGAATTGGGATAGCTGTTTTCCCTGGGAGCAACTGCGACCGCGACGTTCACTATATTCTTAACAATACAATAGGCGTCGAGGCCGACTTTATTTGGCACACCAAGCATCGCATCAGCGGCTATGATGCGATGATAATCCCTGGAGGCTTTGCCTTTGGTGACAGGCTTCGCCCCGGGATAATTGCTGCCCATAGCCCGATAATGCAGGAAGTAAAAAGGATGGCAAAGGATGGCCTGCCGGTGCTCGGAATATGCAACGGTTTTCAAATTCTTGTTGAGTGTGGACTATTGCCAGGCGCCCTCATGATGAACGACTCCCTCCGCTTTGTCTGCAGGTGGACAAACGTACAGGTTACAAACAACAAGACACCTTTTACAAGCCAGTTTGCACTCAGGCAGAAATTTGGTATCCCTATCGCCCACGGAGATGGCCGCTATGTAGCTGACAGCAAGATATTGAAGGAGCTGAAAAAAAAGAATCAGATCGTTCTGCGGTACACGAGTGACAATCCGAACGGATCGACTGACCTCATTGCAGCAATATGCAACGAAGACGGCAACGTGATGGGCATGATGCCACACCCGGAGAGGGCGAGCGAAAGAATCCTCACCGTCGACCGCAGCAGTAGAAACAACAACAACAGCGGTAGCAGCACAGATGCCATTACAATTTTCTCGTCGCTTGTATCAAACCTGAAGCAAAAGGCGATGCCATGAAGATGGACGTCCTCACAAAGAAGGAGCTCAGGTACCTTGAACAAGAACTAAAGCGAAAGGCAAACGAGATTGAAAAGGACGCGGTAGGCGCTCAATGGTCAGAGCATTGTTCGTACAAGTCATCCAAAAAATATTTGCAGATGCTGCCCATGAAGGGCAGGTATGTAGTAGTTGGCCCCGGCTATGATGCTGGGGTGCTTGACGTTGGGGATGGGTACGTCTTGACAGTGCACATTGAGAGCCACAATCATCCTTCAGCCGTAGAGCCATTTGGCGGAGCTGCAACAGGCGTCGGAGGGGTAATACGTGACATCATGGCGATGGGAACTCGCCCAATTGCTCTTCTTGATGCCCTGAGATTTGCACCAATAATAGATGATAACCATTCTGTTGCGAAATCAAAATGGCTCTTTAAGAATGTGGTAAAGGGCATTGCAGACTATGGAAACTGCATAGGGGTTCCAACAGTCGGGGGCGAGATTGAGTTCGACCCCTCATTCCAGGATTATTGTTTGGTCGACGTCGCAGCGATAGGCTTTGGTAGAAAAGAAGACATTATCACCAACGAGGCCGAAGCAGATGACATAATAGTACTTGCCGGCGGCCCGACTGGTCGAGATGGCATACGGGGCGCCTCATTTGCTTCAAAGACGCTTGAAAAGGAGGATAGGTCAGCTGTACAGATTCCAGATCCGTTTCTTGAAAAATTATTGTTGGAGGCAACGATGGAAGCAGTCAAACAGGGGTGTCTCAAGTGCATCAAAGACTTGGGAGGGGGCGGACTTTCTTGTTGTTTGTCGGAAACATCAGACAATCTTGGTAAGGGCTTTGACATCGAGCTGACAAAGATCCATACAAGAGAAAGTCACATGATGCCAAACGAGCTCATGATATCGGAGTCACAGGAGCGCATGCTCTTCATTACTGACAAACCAAAACTGTCAA